>CAXYUU010000025.1:0-17864 GCA_964292015.1 uncultured Acetobacteroides sp. | reverse complement strand
CGACCCCTCGGGAAGTTCCGATACGAACGTTCCGGCTCGTCCCGACCCCTCGGGAGGTTCCGATACGAACGTTCCGGCTCGTCCCGACCCCTCGGGAAGTCCCGATACGAACGTTCCGGCTCGTCCCGACCCCTCGGAAGGTCTCGATACGAACGTTCCGGCTCGTCCCGACCCCTCGGACAGTTCCGAAACATATGTTCCTGCCTATTCTACCCATGGAGAATGGGAACGGCAGACATGCTGAGCAAAACTTGACAAAGGATAGGTGGAGCCGAATAGGTTCGTTGACCAATAACTTTAAAAAGAATACAAATGGACGAGTTAGGTATGAGTAACCTTGGCGTTGCAGATGTAAGAGCAGTTGCTACTGTAACGATAGAAGAGGTCGTAAAGTCAAATTTTGCGGAGTCCAAAGATTCTCCGCTTTACCTAGATGTGGTGAAGTGCGATCTCTCGTACGAGGCGTGTCTTTCGCGTATTCGCAAGAGCGAGAACACCGCCGATAAGGAGGCCTCAGATAAGCGTCGCGACGATGCTTATGTAGGAATGCGAAAGGTGTTGGGCGGCTTTATGTGCTCGCCCGATGATACTATTAAGGCAAAGGCTATGCGCCTTTATTGGGTGTTGGACATGTACGGTTCGGGGATCGAACGTAAGGCCGACTCGAAGGAGAGCGAGTACCTTAAGGTGATTATTAATAAGCTTAATGAGCCCGAAAATAAGCAGCTGGTACTCGACTTGGGTATTACGTCGTATGTGACCCTGCTCGAACGGTGCGAAAAAGAGTTTCGTCTCGACTGGGGTAGCATGGAGGGCGACAAGGAGGCCTTCCGCAACAGCGAATCGGCATCTCATGGTCGTAAGAAGCTGGAGGCATCGTTGATGTTGTACTTTAGCTTTGTAAGCTATAGTGCCAAGTTTGCGCCATCTAAGCGCGACGAGTGGGCAAAACTCGAGAGTGCCATCTACAGCCGTTACACCTCCATTCGCCAGAAGTATCACACTTCGAAGAAAAAGGACGTTAAGAAAGTAGATACAAAGCCAACCGACAGCAAGTAGCAACCCTACCGTATCCTACAAAAAAGCTCGCCCCTGCTGGTGCGGGCTTTTTTTGTGGGGGATGGTTAGCCTAAATTTCCAAGGCGATGGGTTCCTCTTCAGCGGAGGTAACCCTGTCAGGGCTGGTGGGGGAGAGGATATTTATGGTAGATTTGGGGTAGCTATAAGGTGGGCTTAGTCGTATGTTCTTTCTTTATATGCTAACCTACTTAATACAATCAGCTGTCATGGTACTAAAACGGGTACTTTTCATTTGCAACCTTCTGTTACTACTTCTATTTTTTGCCCCACTGGCAAGTGCGTTACTCTCAACCGAGCTAATGGATAGGATTGTTAACCTACTATTCTATAGTAGCACAGGCTATATTATTGCCAACTTGCTTGGTGTCGCCTGCCTTGTTTTTTGGGGTCTATGCCTGCAATTTTGGGGTCGTTTCGATAGGAGGATTTGGACTCTTCTTTGTCTGATTTTCCTTACCGCTCTTTTTACACCGTTCTACTATCTTGGCTACATTCGAAAGAAGTAGATGTGCCTGTTTTCGACTAATACGTATGACTTGTAAGCGTTTGTTATTGCAGCATACTCGCAAGTCAGGTCTTTGGTTTATAGGTAGCCATGGCTTGTTGGCTAGTGCTAACCGGTTTTTACTTGCAGGCTAGAGATGGTTGGCATTTGCTAGAGGGTGTGCCTTGGGAGGTAGCGGTATGCAATGCCTCTAGGTGCATTTGTTACGGTTTTCATGGACTGCTTTTATAGCGCACTACATCCATAAATCTTCCTTACTCCAATCGAGCAATACCCCATTGGTATCGGAGGGGATTCCCATAAACTTTACAGGAACAGTCGGGTATTTTTGAAAAAGCCGATCTAGCTTTAGCTTGAGGTGGTTATTGGGGTTTGCAGCAACAAGCAAATACTTTAAGATGCAAAGGAGGTAGAAGCAGCGCTGGTTTATCTCGAACGGTTTTTTAACCCAGCGATGTTTTGGTTTTTGTAGCGCATCGGGTTTTATGGCAAGCTCCCTATTCCAAAGACGGGAATGATGGGCGCACAGGTTTCGAACGTACGTTAGGGTATGCAGCCACGAGGTGAATACGGTATGGTGCAATCCAAAGAAATCGGCAATGGCTTGCTTGTCGCTATTATGTGTCAGATCAAGGTACAATCTCGACAGCTCTCCAATAGTTAGCAGCTCCACACACATCCACGACGGAGGGTTGGTGGGTGTCGAGTAATTTTCAAGGTAGTGTTTTATGAATACTTCTGGATTTTTTAAAGAGCAACTTTTACGTATAATTCGCTGAAAATTTTCGAATGGACTTACGGTTTCACCTTGCCTATTCAGATACGGTGCCTTAAATACGTTAGGTAAATCTTGCCAATGCGAGTTGGCGTAACGATGCACTAAAACATGATTCATCTGAGAACGGATGGCTACTTCGATTCGTTCGATACAGTCGAATACAAGTAGTCGTAGCTCCCTGTCGAATCGGTAGGTGTTTAGGATCTGATCGAATGTTACACCGCGGTTAAACTGATCTTTTGCCGATTGATATGGAATAAAGTAGGCACTTAATCGGTAGTAGCTAATCTGTTTTAAGTACCTTATTGCTTTTGCCTCATCGGGAACGGCTAACCCTCTGCACTTGATTAAGTGCAGCTGTTGTGTGTAGGTGGAAGGTTTTTTGTCGAATGCTTTTTTTGCCATGGAGCTATGATAAAAAAAGACCCCCCAAGTGTGCATCAGAGAGAGGCATGGGAGGTATGTTATCGTTGTTCTTTTACAGAATTACCTTGCTTATATATTGTACTTTGCAAATATACATCAAATATTTATTCGTGCAACTAGTGCGATTTTGACGGATAGGCGATTTTATTTGCAACAGTACTCGTCATTTATATTTCTGCTTGCATACATGGTATCTTTTGCCACTTCGGTTCTGAGGCTACCGCTATTGCCATAACTTCTTGCTGATCCAAATCGATGATACCCCGCCGCCCAGCGGCAAGCCATAAAAAAGGTGCCCTTGGGGAGAAGGGCACCTTTTGGGGAAGTGATGAGTGGTATACTTAAGTAGATACGTATGGTATAAAAATCCTTTAGGAGCTTACGCTGCTGCCAAAGGGAAGGGGTATTTTAGAGGTTCATTCTTAATCCTGCGGTGATGTAGATCGAGCGGTGCTTGCCAAAGTCTACCAGGCCTACATTCTTCTGCACGTTGGTCATCGACCATTCGTACGATGCCTCGCCAAAGAACATCCACACGTCGACACCAACACCGGCGTGAGCGCCCCAGTTCATTCGGGTAATATCGCCCACCTTAACATCCTTACCGGTAGAGGTAACGTAGTAGGCCGATCCGCCGCCAAAGGCACGAACGCCAAGAAGCGACTCGTTGTCACCAATTAGGTGGGCACCGATGGTAAGCGGAACACGAATACCTTTAATCAGCGCCTGGGCGTTTACCTTCGAGGTTCCTGTCGAGCTGGTAAACTCGGTAGACTTTACGTTGTAGAACAGGCCCGATTCGATGTAGTATCGGCTGCCGTACATCAGCCCCACACCGGCTTGGTAGCCTAGCTTAGATTTGGTAGAGCCGTTGGCCTCTTTCGAGAAATCGGAGAAGTTTACGCCCATGGAGGGTTTTACAGTTAGCTGAGCCTGGCTTACCAGTACCGAGCAGAGTAATGCCGCTAGCATTACGGTTACTTTTTGCATCATAAGGGTTTGGTTGATTATGGGGTTACGGTGGTAACCGGGTTATTAAACGGGTTGTTGTGTGATTGTCGCATCGGATGCTGCCTCACCTGCTCGAGGTCGTCGATTTAGGCAGCTAGCTGTTGGTTGGCTCCTCTGTTTGCCACTTTTTGTAGCTCTGCGATGTGCTGCTGGTTTTTAGGAGGAGCCTTTTGCTACCTACCGCCTCGATGGTGTACACCTGATCTTCGATTATCGAGCACTGGTTGCCGAAGCTTATCGTGGTAAGTATTAGCTGGCCATTGTTCAGCATCCACCTTTTGTATTCGACCGAGGTCTTGTTTATCGAGGTGGCCGTACCGTCGTGGTGCAGCGTAAATCCCTGAAATTCGCTTTCGCTTCCGGGCATTGTTTCGATCCACGATCCGAGGAGTAGATTTCTATCTACCTCACTTAGCTGCTCTCCACTGATGAAGCAATCGTCCTGTAGCACGTTGAACTTGTACATTCCGGTAAGTGCCACAATGGCTATTGCAGATGCTGCTACTCCTAGCGTAATTATTAAAGCTCGTTTCATCGTAGTTGCTTGTTTTTTGTCGCAGGTAGCTTGCATGTTCGGTTTTCTGCTGCTTGGGCAAATATCCGTTTTCATGCCCGTTTTATGCGATTCCCTTTTGTTACAGTTCCCGTTTAGGCTTGGTGTTGCTGCACCTGCCTACTCGTGCGAGCGGCCGGTTGTCGACATTTCGTCTTTACAGCGCTACCCTATGCCATCCTTCTTACGCTTTGCGATGTTCGTTTAGTCTTGCAGGAGTTAGCTGCAGCGTGCTCCTTTGTGCAGGCTACCTTAATCGGGTTCGTATACTGCAAAGAGGTGGGGTGTCGGTTTTTGTACTCAGAGGGTTTAGCTAAAAAGTCTTTCTGACTATTTGGATGTGAAGTATCTCTTTGAGGGTGATCTGCTTTACGAGCCGCTTTTTTTGCGTACAACGTATTGCCTAATTTCAGTATTTGCGGAGAATTTCAGGATAGGAGGAGGTGGCCACACCTTGGCGGGGCTGTTTTAGCTACAACCGCGGCTCAATAGTCGCTGCAGGTTTCTTTCTTAAGGCAGCGCTTCGGGCAATTGCCTGCAGTGGGTTACGCTTCAGCAGTAAAGGAAAAGAAGAGGGAGAACCAACGGGCGATTCTGCCCCCAATAAAAGAGGCTGCCTCGTTGTGAGACAACCTCGTTGGGATCGCTGAATTATTGGGGATTACTAGCGCTGCTCTATACGATGTTCTTTTCCTTTTTTGCGTTTAATATGGCGTTGGTATAGGAGGTTGCATCGGCATAGTTTGCAGCCCATAGCATCATGCCTTTTCTGCTCTTCGCAAGCGTTGTAACAATCGATATTTCGGTGTACTGATTGCCTGCAGCCAAAGGTGTTGCTACACCTGGAATGATGTCTACGTTGCTGCCCACTATGGTTTGCAGCTGTTTTATGTAGCTTTTAATGGTGGGGTAGTCTCCCCAGTAGTTCATCGTGAAGAGGTAGCTAATGGATTCCTTAATCTCAGAAAGATTCAGGATGTACTCGTTTCCACCATAAACGGGAAGGGATATTATGAAGCTGGTAGGGAAGTGAGCCCTTGTAGCATTTATTAACGCCGTAAAGTTTTGGGAGGGCGAAAATGTCACATCCTCATTGTCTATGTCAACACCGTCGAAGCCCCACTCCTTAACAATGGCAGCTAAATTCTGAACAAATGTTGCCGCATCGACATCTTTCCAGAGCAAAGGGCCCTTGCCTCCATTGTCGTTAATACTCAGCAGAACTTTCTTTCCCTGCGCATGAAACGCATCAATACCAGCTATTAGCTGCCGTTTTGTGTAGCAGCTTGTGAGCGAGCTGTTGCCCATATCAATACCGTTGGGCTCCGCCAAATTGGCGAATGCAAGAATGGCAACGTCAATACCTGTTTTTGCTAGGTCGGCTAGCTGGCATTGTGGGTTGTTATTGTAACCCACGAAGTAGGCAACGAATGGATTATTCATGATATTTAGTTTTTTGTTAACTAGGGCAATATACATTCGGTCCTATTCAAAAATCAAGAGTAGGAGAGTAGATAGGAGTTTGTTATGTCGACGTATGCTTACTATATGGTTGGATGGTTGCTGTTTTAGAGTGCTAAAAATCATGGAAGGATAGATGGTTTAATCTTTTGGGCGGAGGTGGTTATTCCTTGGTATGTTCCTTTTGAATTGCGAAAGTTATGATGCTTATGCTTTAAAATACGATATGGAGTGGTTGGGACTTAAACGCGAACTCCCTGATGGGCTATGTAGGTAGTGATGAATGGGAAGGAGTGATTTTACTGGTCTAATATTTCTATCATATGACGAGTTTTTTTTATTTTTAGGGCTAACTCTAAAAGTATAGTTATGACAAATGTAGATGTTATAAAGGAGAATTTATCTCTCATTCACTTCGAAACCCTTCATGAGTCTGATTTTGTAACTGTCGATCTCGATCCGAGTAATGCAGCCTATAGTGTGAATTTTGACTATCAGACGCTACCTGAGGCGAGCTACCGGCTTCTGTTCGATTTGGGATTGGAGATGGCATTTGCTGCTAAGCTGCAGCTTCGTGTGGGGTTTCTTATTAAGCTGCCGAATTATGGTATTGATACGATTTTTAGGCGTGACATTGTAGAGCCTCTTCTGGCGCAGGCAACCGTCGATCTGGAGAAGTACTTTCGAGAAAAGTGTGCGGATCATAGTATTACGTTGCCCTCAAATCTTTCGAAGGTCGTTGAGCTGGTGCAGCCGACGGCTAAAAATATAGTGGATACCTACTTCTCTTTCCGTAAGCAAAATGATATGGTTAATCAGCGGGTACACGATGCCCCTGGTTTCGGATTTTCATGTAACAGCCATACGTATAACATGATGATTGTTGTGTTTAATATTATCGACCAAATTGTTTATACCAACAAGGCGTTCAAACGATCGCATAACCTGGATCAGCTTACCAATTTTGTGCCCGAATCGAGTTTTAATACATTGAAATTCGCCTGTTTGGAAGTTGGCGATCGAGATGTAGTTTTGTCGCTCTACCAGTCAATACTTTTACTACAATGCTTAAATTGTGCCCTTCAGCTGTTATTGGGTAAGTACGAGGATCGGCTGACGCATAGCTTAGAAGAGATTGGTGTTGATGATAAGCTACGTTCAGAATTCTTTGCGTTTGGCACAGATTTGTACAAAACCATGAATGACAATTTACAAGAAACGGGTGCTGTTATACCAAATATTGAGGAAACTATCGATTGGAATAGCCTTATTCTGTAGATGCGATTCTTTAGCAGCTGCTCCGGTTGCCTAGTTGAAGGTTAAAATGTAGGTTGTTACGGAGTATGTGGTAGGTATCAAAAGCAATTGCTTTTCCTTTCTGTCGCAGGTTTTTTTTTTGATGATGGCCTTGCTGATGAAATTTAGACAAAAAAAATGCGGTGCCTAAGCTTAGACACCGCATTTTTGATACTATTTATTTTCCCTTACTTAAAGAATTCATCGTCCTTTTTTTCTTCGGCATCCGTTGGTATGCTTAAGCAGTCGAAGGTAACGTCGGGCATAATCGACGGTCTTTCGAAGGTGAGGTTCGGCTTAAGCGGGATGGTCGGATCTGCATACGCCTTTTTAATGAAGTTGGCAAATACTGGCATGGCCACTGCGGCACCTTCGCCTCGGTTGGTGAGGTGGATGGCGCGTTCTTCGCCGCCTACCCAAGTACCGGCAACTAGGCGCGGGGTGATACCAATAAACCAGCCGTCGGAGTTGTTGTTGGTGGTTCCTGTTTTTCCTGCTACATCGCCTGGTACCTTATACTGGTAGGTGAGCTTTGCCGCAGTACCACCATGTACTACCCCTTTCAGCATCTCTATCATGACGTAGGCTGTTTGGTCGCTTATGGCCTCGTTCTTTTGTGGGGCAAAGCTGGCAAGCGTGTTGCCGTGCTTATCCTCGATGCGCAGAACGGTAATCGGTTCGACATGTACCCCCTTATTAGCAAAAGTTCCGTAGGAGCTTACCATTTCGAGAAGGGTAATGTCGGAAGGACCAAGGCATAGCGATACTACCGGATCGAGCACGCTGTGAATCCCCATTTTGTGTGCAAGATCGACTACTGCTTGAGGCGAGAACTGCTTCATTAGGTAGGCTGATATGTTATTAATGGAGTGAGCTAAGCCAAACTTAAGCGTTACCATCTTGCCGTTAAATGGTGCGAGGTATTTTGCCGAAGCATTCTTAGGACACCATGGTTCCTGTCCTGGTCCCATGTCGAATGTTACCGGAGTGTTAGGTGCTTGGTCGCAAGGTTTCATCCCCTCCTGCATGGCTAGCGTGTATAGGAATGGCTTAAAGGTTGAACCTACCTGACGTTTACCTTGGTATACCTGGTCGTACTTAAAGTGAACGAAGTCGGGACCGCCAACCCATGCCCTAACGTTACCTGTTTGCGGTTCGATGGCCACAAAGCTGGCACGAAGGAATCGTTTGTAGTACTTTATGGAGTCCATTGGAGTCATGGTGGTGTCGATATCGCCCTTGTAGCTGAACACCTCCATTTCTGCTGGAGTGCTGAAACTCTTATCAATATCCGATTGAGAAGCACCCGCATCGCGAAGGTTGCGGTAGCGCTCTGTTTGCTTAATGGCATTATCGAGCAGCTGCTTGGCCTTTGCGTTGTCTATATCGTTTGAGTAGATGCGGTTGTTTGTACGTCTTTGCTGAGCGTCAAAGTCTTTTTGTACCACGTTGGCCATGTGATCCTTCAGCGACTCTTCGGCATACTTTTGTAGCTTGGAGTTTACCGTTGTGTAAATTTTCAGACCATCCGTATATATATTGTACGGGGTGCCATCTGGTTTCATATTCTTGTTGCACCAGCCGTATAGAGGGTCGGTGTTCCATCTTTCTAAATCGTCCTTATACTGTTCTGGATCCCAGTAGTTGCCTGATTCTGGCTTTTTAGCAGAAAGAGTAATGCGGAGCATCTCCCTAAAGTAGGGGGCAATTCCTCCGGTATTATCCATTGGGCTAAACTTGAGCTTTATGGGAAGTGCTGCGAGTGAATCGAACTGTTCGCTGTTTAGCAGGTCGTTGCTGTACATTTTTTCGAGTACAAAGTTACGCTTGGCCGTAGCTCGCTCGATATGTCGTACCGGATTGTAGCGCGATGGGGCGTTGAGCATACCCACCAGCAGGGCCGATTCTTCAGCGGTAAGGTCGGCTGGTGCCTTGTCGAAGTATATTTTTGCCGCAGTTTTTACACCCCATGCATTATTTCCAAACGGAACCATGTTGAGGTACATGGACAATATCTCCTCTTTCGTGTAGTTGCGTTCAAGCTTAACGGCAACGATCCACTCTTTAAATTTGGTGATAACCAAGCTGGCCTTTCGTACAATACCCGATCGGCTCGAGGTATCGCGAGGGAAAAGCTGTTTTGCGAGCTGCTGGCTAATGGTGCTGCCGCCTCCTTGATTTTCGTTACCCATCATTATGGTCTTCACAAAAACGCGGGATAAACCTCTAAAGTCAATCCCCGAGTGTTTGTAGAATCGAATATCTTCGGTCGAAAGAAGTGCCCCAACTAGGTTAGGCGAAATTTCTTCATAGCTGACAAACGAACGATTTTGAACGTAAAACGTTCCTAATAGCTGATTGTCTTCCGAAATAATTTCGGTGGCCAGGTTGCTCGACGGATTTTCGAGCTGCTCGAATGTGGGAAGGGGTCCAAATGCACCTAGCCCAATAAGGCTGAATATCAGAAAGAGTAGAACGAATGGAGCCGCCGCAACGCCCCAAAACCAAAGTAGAAATTTATTCAGAAGCTTTTTATTATTGCTCATTGTCTCGATTTTGCGTGGTGACAAAGGTATAAATCTATACAATTAATATAAAATTTTGTCTTAGCGTTTGAATTTCTTTATTTTGCACCCAATAATTTTATGGTATTCTGTACAAAACTATAATATGCACGAAAATCTCGTTATTGTTGAGTCACCTGCGAAGGCTAAGACTATAGAAAAATTTCTGGGAGATAGCTTTCTAGTTAAGTCGAGTTATGGTCACATCCGTGACCTGTCGAAAAAGAATTTGGGCATCGATATCGAGCATAATTTCTTACCGGAGTATATTGTTTCGGAAGATAAGACCAAGGTTGTACAGGAGTTGAAGAGTTTGGTGAAAAAAGCCAAAACCGTTTGGCTCGCTTCCGATGAAGACCGCGAGGGAGAGGCCATAGCTTGGCACCTGGCCGAGGTGCTGAATCTGGATCCCACAAAAACTAATCGTATCGTTTTCCACGAAATCACTAAGGAAGCCATACAGAATGCGATAAAGAACCCTCGAACCATAGATCTTAACCTTGTAAATGCCCAGCAGGCTCGCCGAATTCTCGACCGCCTAGTGGGCTTTGAACTTTCTCCACTTCTTTGGAAAAAGGTTAAGCCATCGCTTTCGGCTGGGCGTGTACAATCGGTTGCCGTTAGGCTCATTGTAGAGCGCGAGCGCGAGATCATGGTCTTTACTCAGACGTCGTCGTTTAAGGTTACCGGACTTTTTGAGCCAAATACCAAGGAATACCATTTAAAAGCAGAGCTCGATAGGCGTTTTGACAAAAAAGAGCAGGCTCGGGATTTTTTGGAACGCTGTGTTGGTGCTAACTTTTCCATTTCGAATGTCGAAAAGAAGCCGGGAAAACGTTCTCCTGCAGCACCGTTTACCACTTCGACCTTACAGCAAGAAGCTGGTCGTAAGCTGAGCTACTCGGTTAGCCAAACTATGATCGTCGCTCAGAAATTATATGAAGCAGGTTTGATTACCTACATGCGTACCGACTCTGTAAATCTTTCTGAAACGGCTATTAACGCAGCCCAGAAGGCTATTACCTCTATGTATGGAGCCGAATACCATCATCAACGTCAGTATAAGACGAAGGCAAAAGGGGCACAGGAGGCGCATGAGGCCATTCGTCCTACTTACATGGAAAATGCGTTTGTCGATGGTTCGGCTCAGGAAAAAAGACTTTACGAACTCATATGGAAGCGTACTCTCGCTTCGCAAATGAGTGATGCCGTAACCGAAAAAACGACCATCACGATAACCGCACCATCTGTCGAAGAAAAGTTTGTTGCAGCTGGCGAAGTGATAAAGTTCGATGGTTTCCTTAAAGTTTATAAGGAATCGGCTGACGATGAGAACGCAGATGAAGATGCCGAAGTGCTACTTCCCCCAATTAAGGTGGGCGAGCATCAAAATGCAGCTGAAATTACTGCGGTTCAACGGTATGCTCAACGTCCGCCACGGTATGCGGAGTCGAGTTTGGTAAAAAAAATGGAGGAGCTTGGTATTGGTCGTCCATCAACCTATGCGCCAACAATATCTACAGTAATAAATAGAGGTTATGTGATTAAGGAAGATCGTGCTGGGTACGAGCGCGATTTCGAATCGATAACTTTGAAAAAAGATACGATAACAGAAAAGATTGCCAAGGAAAACTACGGCGCAGAAAAATCGAAGCTTTTTCCTAGCGATATCGGTATACTGGTAACCGACTTCCTGACCGAACACTTTAGCAACATTATGAACTACGACTTCACGGCAAAGGTGGAGAAGGATTTTGATGTTATTGCCGAAGGAAAGTCGAAGTGGGAGGACATGATTCGCCGTTTTTATGCTCCATTTCACCAGAACGTGGAGGAGACTATGGAAACCTCTACACCGACAAAGGGCGAAAAAGTACTTGGCATTGATCCAAAAACAGGCAAGACGGTTTCTGTTCGTATCGGACGATTTGGACCTATTGCACAGCTTGGTGTATCAGACGATGAGCCAACGTATGCAGGGATGCTCAAAGGGCAGCTTATTGAAACCATTACGTTAGAGGAGGCTCTTAAGCTGTTCGAATTCCCACGTAATTTGGGTGAGTATGAGGAAAAAGTGGTTCAGGTTGGTATTGGCCGATTTGGCCCATACGTAAAACATGCCAGCAAGTTTGTTTCCATTCCTAAAACAGATTCTCCTGCCGAGATAAATCTCGAACGTGCCGTTGAGCTTATTGAGGCTAAACGTAAGGCTGATAGCGAAAAGCTTATTAAAGCATTCGACGAAGAACCCGAACTTCAGGTTCTAAACGGACGGTTTGGTCCTTACATAGCTTTTAGTGGAGCCAACTATAAAATTCCAAAGACAACAGATCCCAAAGCGCTTACTCTCGAAGAGTGTCAGGCAATTGTTGAATCTCAGGCGTCAACTGTCAAGGCAAAGCCAAAGGCGAAGGCTGCTGCTGCCAAAAAGGCCAGTGCTGCTAAATCGGCCACAAAAAAGGCCCCTGCTGCCAAGGCAAAGACCGCTGCTGCAAAACCGAAGACAACAACAGCGAAAGCGAAGACAACGACTAAGAACCCAAAATGATTGTAGCTGACCATTTAATTCCGTTAGCAGACGATAGCCTCAAGAGCCAATTTGTTAAAGGCTCTGTTGCAGATATTGCCTATTTCTGTTCTGGTGATGAGCCGTTCGAAAGCTTTAAAACAGGCTCAATTGTGCTCATGTTTGTCGATTCATTGGCGAATAGTGCTTATGCTACTAAAATAGTAGCCTCGCTTGGGCGTATGTTCCCTGCTTGGGAGGGGTTAAATGTGGTCGTACTGGGAAGTTTAATCACATCCGAGAACCAGGGCTATAACTGTTCTTCATTTGTAGAAATTGTTGAAAAGGCATACAAGTGTGGCCTTTATCCTATTGTTATTGCCAGTGATCAATCTTACGCTGCACAGTTATGCGAGGTTCGCAGGAAAATAACACCACTTCATCTGGGTTTTGTAACCCCTTCGATGAGCAGCATGCTACCTAACGGAACGGTGAGTGTTGTGGATACGATCAACGAGCTGGCGATCGGTAAAAGTGATAGCATTGCAATTCTAGCAAGTCAGGCCTACTATGCCGATAGCAGTCTTGTTGCAAAATTTCAAAATACGTACTTACAGCAGGCAAGGCTTGGAGCCATTCGCGAATCGATGCGATTAGCAGAACCTCTTCTTCGCGACTTGAACCTGCTTTTTGTCGATGTAAATGCTATTAGGTATTCCGATTTTACGTCGGCAACCTCGCCAACTCCAAATGGTCTGTACGCCGAAGAGATTTGCCAGCTGATGCGTTATGCAGGCTATTCCGATAATCTGACATCGCTGTTTATTTGCGGAATAGATCCTCAGAAACTAGCGGCAAATGAGATGGATGTAATGCTTGTTACTCAAATGTTATGGCATGCTTTCGATGGCTTGGCAGCACGAAGAAATGAGCTTCCGGGGTTGACTTCTTTTGCATCGAAAGAGTTTTATATCGATTTGGGCGAGCAAGAACCTCTAACGCTAAATTTTATGCAAAGTCAGAATACAGGAAGATGGTGGCTTTATGTACCTAACTCTGATGGATCGGGACGTTGGCTAGCTTGCGATGCTGAAGATTACGAGCGTGCTAAGCATCACGAGTTACCCTATCGGTGGATTTGTCTCTTTAATATCATTGGATAGTGCTGAGTTTAAGTGATAAATTTGTTTCTTTACATAAAATAGGAAATACTTCTACTGTTAATTTGTTTGAAGCCTATATTTTTCCTTATTTTACCAACAAACAAAACGGTTTGAATGAAGAGCGTATTGAGTAAATTAAGTTGTGTTCTAGTGTTTTTTCTATGTTGGCAAAGTTCATTTGCGCAGCAGGATTTGCAGTATTCGCAATACATGTTTACCCCATATACCATAAATCCAGCAGCAGTGGGTAGCGATGATCTTGCTCATATCTACGGAGGGGGTCGTTTGCATCAGGTAGGCCTTGATGCTGAGGGTAAAAGGTCATCGGCAGGATTTAATTTTCCTTTTAACATATCTAAATTGCGAAATGGGTTTGGAATGTTGGTTACAGATGATAAATTTGCGTTCAGTAAAAATTTGACAATTAAGGGGAATTACGCACTTCAGTTTAAGTTGGACGATAAGGGAATTAATAAGTTAGGGGTTGGAATTGGATTTGGTGTGTTGAATGGGGTATTCGATAATTCGATAGCAAAGAAGAGTAGTACGACTCTTGTCGGAATAAATGCGGGCAAATTTACGTCAACTTCAATAGATTTAAGTGCTGGTCTGTTTTTTTCGAATTCTCGCTTTTACTGCGGAATGTCGGCAAACCATTTAAATAGCCCAAAGATAAAGCTAGACGATTTGTTTTATAATCTAAAACCGACAGTATATGTTACATCGGGATGTATGATGCAAATTGCCGACTCTAAATTTTCTTTTTCGCCATCCTTTTTAGTGCAAACAGAGTTTGTTGCTACGAACGTAGCTCTTTCTGGTGTGCTTGATTATAATCAGGTAACTTGGATTGGTGCTTCATACCGAGTAGACGATGCTGCTGTTGCGCTTATTGGGTTTAGACTTTTTAGGAGTTTGCAAGTGGGATATTCTTACGATTACTTGTTATCATCGCTGAGTAAGTATTCGAGTGGATCCCATGAATTTTTTCTGACCTACTCTTTTTCGCTTAAAAGGGATAAAACCCCAGCCAAGTATAAAAGTATTCGGTTTTTGTAGTGTTTTGTGAGTGAGAGTTAAATTATAGCGTTATCAAAGTTGTACCTATATGAGAAGATGTTTCCAATTATGCGCCCTATTTGCTCTTTTGAGTAGTTGTGGTCCTAATATGGGTGGAGAACTGGTTGGTGTTGAAGGAAGAAGGTCAACACCAGAAACCCCTCCTTTTGAGATGGTATTCGTGCCCGATGGTTCGTATACCCAAGGTGTTGGCGATGAAGATGTGTCTTACGCTATGTCTGCTACTACCAAAACAATAACTGTTGAGGGATTTTGGATGGATCAAACCGAAATTACCAATAACAAGTATCGTCAGTTTGTTAACTATGTTATCGACTCGATATCTAAAGTTATGCTGATTAATGGCGGTATGGACGAGTTTGGTATTTCTGAAGATCCAGAAACAGGTGATCCTATCGATCCACCTGTAATTAATAAGCGGGAGCAAATCGATCCGCGTAGTGAAGATCAAAAGGAAATCCTAAAGGATCTGTACTATCAAGGTGAAGAAACTTTTTACCGTCGGAAGGAAATTGATACTAGGAAGCTTAACTACGAGTATTTTTGGTACGATATCCCTCAAGCTGCTAATAAGAAGAATAGGTACAACTTCGACAAGCAGAAGTATGAAGGATCCATAACTAAAGCGGATGGTAAGGTTGAACCAATTCGTAACAGGGGGTCGTTTATTATGCGTGATGTGGTTAATGTTTATCCTGATACGCTGTGTTGGACTGCCGATTTCTCGTATTCATACAACGATCCGTCTACCTCGACCTATTTTTGGCAACCAAGTTATGATGAGTATCCTGTTGTTGGGGTGACATGGAAGCAAGCATACGCTTTCTGTATTTGGAGGTCAAACTATCTACGCGATTTTCTTGTAGAACAAGGCGAATCTCCAGTAAACGATTACCGACTTCCAACCGAGGCTGAATGGGAGTATGCGGCTCGTGGTGGTTACGATTTGAATATGTACCCTTGGGGTAACTACTATACAAGAAATCAGCATGGTTGCTTTATTGCAAACTTTAAGCCGCTACGGGGTAACTACTCTGATGATGGTGGTGTTAAAACGATTGCAGTCGCCTCCTTTGATCCAAATGATTATGGGCTATACGATATGGCAGGTAATGTGGCTGAATGGACAATGGATGCCTACGACGAAAGTGCGTATAAGTTGAGTCATGACCTTAACCCGAGTTACCAGTATAACGCAAAACCAAACGATAAACCGGCGCGTAAGCGAAAGTGTATTCGCGGGGGATCTTGGAAGGATGTTAATCTATTTCTTCAAGCTTCGACTAGAACTTATGAATACCAAGATACGGCACGTTCATATATAGGTTTTCGATGTGTTCGTTCTTTGATGGGGGGTAATTAATAAAACGGTGGAATTATGAAGGGGAAGGTAAGTTTTGTTGAAACTGCAGCATGGAAAAATTTTATGGCAAAACTTTATGGTTGGGGCGCGTGTGCCGTAATCATTGGAGCGCTATTTAAGATAATGCACTGGCCATTTGCAGGTCCTCTGCTAGTGGTGGGAATGGGAACAGAAGCTGTTATTTTTTTCTTTTCCGCTTTTGAACCCGTGCACGAAGAGTACGATTGGAATTTGGTTTATCCCGAACTTTCGATAAAGGATGAGGAAACTCTTGAAAGGTTGAGAGAAGATCGGAAGAAGGAGAAGGAGATGATGATGGGCAAGCAGGTAGGATCCTCCTCGTCATCTGTATCTGGAAATATTAACATTCCTAATATTGACATATCTATAGATCAAGGCTCCATAGATAAGGTTAATAAGGGTCTTGAAAATCTTTCGGAAGCGGCTAACAAGATTGCCGATATTTCGAGTGTGACTCTTGTTATTGACGACTTCTCTGGTAAAATACAAAAAGCATCTGTTGGTGTTGATGAATTATCAGGACAAATAGGCGCATCTACTCAGAAGGTTGGCGCATCTATAGATGTTCTTAGTAATTCATACCTAAAAGGTAGCGAGTCTGTACAACAAGCTGGTGATGCTCTGGTTGAAGGGGTAAAGCAGGCCACAAGTACCTTGTCGCAAAGTCTTAAGGAGAGTGCTTCTTCAATGACTTCTCATTTCGAAAAGGCTGGAACAACTATTGAAAATACCATTTCGGCTAGTTCTAAGGAACTTTCGTTGAAGATTAACCAATCGGCTGATGTGCTATCGTCTTCCTTCGAAAAGGTTAGCCGTCAGGTTCTTTCTGATCTCGAATCGGTAAGGATTGGCAATGGGAATCAGCAGAAGAATTTGGAAGTACTGAATAAAAATTTGGCAACCCTAAACTCAATATACGAGTTGCAAATTCAGGAGACTGACAAACACCTGAAAAACTCGAATAGCCTTTACCAAGGTGTCGAAGGTATGATTAAGGATTTAAGATTGTCGGTCGAGGAAACTCAAAAATTCCGTCAAAGCATGCATGCGCTTAACTCGAATATCAACTCGTTGAACGATGTTTATGGCAATATGCTTACTGCAATAAATTCGGTTCATAATAACTAATGATATAATTATTTGGCATTATGGGTCACGGAAAAGAGACACCAAGGCAGAAAATGATTGGGATGATGTACTTAGTGCTTACAGCAATGTTAGCGCTAAATGTATCGTCGCAGGTATTGGATGCTTTTGTTCTTGTTGATAATGGGTTAAATCAGACGTTAAAAAGTTTTCGCACTAAGAATGACGATTACTATAGTTTGATTGATGCGGCCGAAAGAAATAATCCAGAAAAAGCGCAGGCCTGGAAGAAAAAGGCGCTAGTTGTTAAGTCTGTATCCGTAGAACTATACAAGTTTATTGAAGGGGTTAAAGTAGAGCTTGTAAAAGCCGCAGATGGGGCAGATGCCGAGGCACTTTCGAGTACCGGAGTTGATGGAAAGTTGGTGAAAAATAAGGATCAAACAACAATACCAGCAAACATACTGCTCGGACCCACCGAAAATGGTAGAGCCTATACGCTAAAAAAGAATATAGAAAAGTATAGAGCGCAACTTCTTAGCTTAATTGACGAGCCTTCTCGTTTTCCTGTTTTGGTTCAAACTATAAATCGAATTTTGGATACGCAGAATCCTCCTGTTACCATAGATGGGGAGCGAAAAACATGGGAGCATACCCGATTTGGTGAAGTTCCGCTAATTTCTACTCTTCCATTACTATCGAAGATACAGGTTGACGTACTTAACTGCGAAGCGTTAATGCTCGATCACTTTTTCAAGCAGATTGATGCTGGCGATGTTCGCGTTAATGCTTTTGATGTGGTAATTGTTCCTGAGGCTTCAACTGTTCTTAAAGGTGAGAAGTTTAAGGCTAATGTTATGCTAGCTGCATACGATAAAACCCAAATTCCTGTTATTACAGTTAATGGTGCTACTCAAAAGGTAGAAGATGGTAAAGGGATATACGAGGCATTAGGTAATGTCTTGGGTGAA
>CAXYUU010000024.1:0-17997 GCA_964292015.1 uncultured Acetobacteroides sp. | reverse complement strand
TGATGCAGCTGATAAACCTTCGTAAGCGCATCAACATCATCCGGAATATGCAGGTACTCGGCAGTGCAGGGTTTCTTTGCAGCGTGTTTTGTATGTTTTTCCTTTTCCGCGACTGGATGATTGCCGCTAAGCTAATCTTCTCGGCGAGCCTTGGACTGCTAATTATTTCGCTGGCCCTATCGGTTTGGGAGTTGTACATCTCGGTACACGCTATCGACTTTCAGCTACACGATATGGAGCACATTTTCGACAATAAAGACGAAACGAAAAAGGAGGGTAAGGCGTAAAAACATTCCCTCCACGATAGTAAAGAAGAGACAACCCTCGCCCCTTTTTGGGCCCTATACCTCTTGTTAATATCGGTTGCTGTAAATTTGATTTATTAGCTCTCAACCACTTAACATCCATCATCCATTTATTCAAAAGCAGTATATTTGTGCCACTTTACACGAAAAATGCAAAAAGAGAGTAAAAAAGTAGCGTTCTACACGCTCGGATGCAAGCTAAACTTCTCGGAAACGTCAACGCTTGCCCGTCAGTTTGAGGATGGTGGATACCAAAAAGTGTCGCACCACGATGCTGCCGACATATACGTAATAAACACCTGCTCCGTTACCGAGCATGCCGATAAGAAATGCCGTCAGGCAATTCGCAAGTTTGTCAAACAGTCGCCCGGAGCGGTTATTGCCGTTACCGGATGCTACGCGCAGCTAAAACCCGAAGAGGTGGCCAACATCGATGGCGTAAAGCTGGTGCTCGGGGCTGCCGAAAAGGGCGATCTATACAGTAAGGTGGTAGAGCTATCCGGCCAACAGGAATCGACACCCGAGATTCACTCCTGCGAAATCAAAATGGTCGACAACTTTTTCAAAGCCTACTCCCTTGGCGACCGCACCCGATCGTTTCTAAAGGTACAAGATGGCTGCGACTACCGCTGCTCCTACTGCACCATTCCGCTAGCTCGTGGCAAAAGCAGAAATGTCCCCATTTCAGAGCTCGTAGTACAGGCACAAGAGATCGCGGCAAGCGGTATCAAAGAAGTTGTGCTCACCGGAGTTAACATAGGCGACTTTGGCAAATCGACCAACGAATCGTTCCTCGACCTAGTGCGCCAGCTCGACACCGTTGAGGGTATCGAACGCTACCGAATCTCATCCATAGAGCCTAACCTTCTCACCGATGAGGTCATTGAGCACTGTGCTCAGTCTACAAAGTTTCTACCACACTTCCATATCCCCCTACAATCGGGTACAAATAAGATTTTAGGGCTAATGCGCCGCAGGTACCGCCGCGAAGTATTCGAAAGCCGCATCGAGAAGGTGCGATCGCTTATCGACAATCCATTTTTTGGAATTGATGTAATAGTTGGCTTCCCCGGCGAAACCGAAGAGGACTTCTTGGACACCTACCAATTCCTCGAAAGACTCGAACCCGCTTTTCTGCACATATTCCCCTACTCCGAACGCCCCAACACGCCTACCGTTTTTATGGAGGAAAAGGTAAAGGATAGCGACATTACCGATAGAGCACATCGATTAGGCCAACTTTGCGAAAAGCTGCACCGCCAGTACTACGAAAAAAACGTAGGAGGCGAAGGATTGGTTCTCTTCGAAAGTTCGAGGAAAAACGGAAAAATGTTTGGGTATAGCGAAAGGTACATAAGAGTCGAAGTACCCTACGACAAAAGCCTAGTAACCCAGCTGGCAAAGGTAAAATACCTCGAGCTATCGCCAGATGGAAATATGGTTGGTGAACTTATTTAATCTTTAGGTCAAAAAATGGGGAACGGCAGTCCCCTTTTTTCTTTTCTCATTATTTCGCAGCGACATTGTTCTTTCAATGTCTATTCTTGGCGTTACAATCCGAACAGTTATGACTCAGATTCCACCTAACGCCACCAAATTTGTTCACCAACCGATAGAATCAACAAAAAATAGGAAACTATAACTCATTTGACAATCTAAAATAGGGCCAATCGTACGAAGTTTTGCTCAATGATTTTACCTTTGCGTTGATATTTAGGGAAACCATATTTCTATGCCACCTAAACAATCATACAAAAAATGATAGATTACGAAAAGGTCTGCAGTAAAACAATCTCAGTAGCCGTAGAAGCAGGTCGCCTGCTTAAGCAAGAGAGGGCAAAATTTAGAATTGATGCCATTGAGACTAAAGGTCTTCACGATTTTGTATCTTATGTAGATAGAGCATCAGAAGTACTAATCGTGAAAGGGCTAGTAAGCTTAATCCCAGACGCAGGCTTTATTACCGAAGAAGGAACTGTAGAAGCAGAGGATAAGTATTGCAAATGGATTATCGATCCGCTCGATGGTACCACCAACTTCATACATGGCATAAGCCCTTTTGCCGTTAGCATCGCCCTAATGGAAGGAAACGAAATTGTAATTGGCGTAGTTTACGAAGTTAGCCTCGACGAGTGCTTTTATGCATGGAAAGGCTCACAAGCATTCCTAAACGGAGTCCCAATTAAGGTATCGACAGCACCAAAGGTTCACGATGGCCTCATTGCAACGGGATTTCCATACTACGACTTCTCGAAAACAACGGAGTACTTACAGTTACTGGAATACTTCATGCGTAACTCGCATGGAGTACGCCGTCTTGGCTCGGCCGCAACCGATCTCTCTTATGTCGCTGCGGGCCGATTCGATGCATTTTACGAATATAGCCTCCAATCGTACGATGTTGCAGCAGGCTCGCTTATCGTAAAGCAAGCCGGAGGTCACGTTTGCGACTTCGATGGGAAAGATAGCTACATATTTGGCAAAGAAATAGTAGCGTGCAACCAACTGCTAAAAGATGAGGTTTCAGGTCTAGTAAAAAAATATCTAAAGAAATAATTAATGATTTCGAAAGTAGGTTATTTTCTATACGTTTCGCTAAGTTGGGTTATTTGGGCATTACCGTTGCCTTTTGCATATGCCATTTCCGACATATTCTACTTTGTCCTTTATCTACTAATTGGCTACCGTAAGAAAGTTGTAAGGCAAAATCTAACCAACTCGTTTCCCGAAAAATCATTAACCGAAATAAAACAAATAGAGAGAAGATTTTTCCATCACCTTTGCGACATCTTCATCGAATCGATGTTGCTTCTTCACCTTACCGACAAGCAAATAAAAGAACGCTTTAAGTTTAACAACATAGAGATCTTCGACCACTACTATTCACAAGGTCGTAATACCATTATCGTAATGGGACATTACAGCAACTGGGAAATGTTTTCAAGCTTACCTCTTTGGTCTAACTATAGTGCATTAGGTGTGTACAAACGTATAAATAATACCTACTTCGATAGTAAAATGAAAGCCGAACGCAAGCGTTTTGGAGGTGTCCCTGTTGAAATGAAAGAAACGTTAAGACAAACCTTTAATCACATCAAGGATAAAAAACAGGTTATGCTTGGCCTTATCTCCGACCAATCTCCGATGGATCAAGACACAAATTACTGGGTAAACTTTCTGAATCAGGAAACAGGATTCTTTTTAGGTCCAGAAAAGTTGGCAAAGAAATTCGACATGGTCGTAATATTTCCTTACGTGAGAAAAGTTAAACGAGGCTACTACGAAATAGACTCTGTACTTGTTTGTGACAACCCTAGCGACCTACCTGATGGTGAATTAACCAAGATATACATCCGCATGCTCGAAAACCAAATAAAAGAGATGCCAGATTACTGGTTATGGTCGCACAGACGATGGAAAAGAGCAAAACCAGAGCAAACTCTACTACATAACTTGTATGAATAAGGTTGCCGTTGTCATTCTTAACTGGAATGGACGTTCCTTTTTGGAACAATTCCTTCAATCGGTAGTCGAAAATACACCTGCCGAACTTGCCGACATTATTATTGCCGACAATGGGTCTACAGACAGTAGCCTCTCTTATGTAAAAGAGAACCACCCATCGGTTAAAATCATTAGCTTCGATAAAAATTACGGTTTTACAGGTGGATATAATAAAGCGATAGAAACTCTTTCACACGACTACGTTGTTCTACTAAACTCCGATGTTGAAACACCCAAGTTTTGGCTAGAACCTCTTTTCGATCAAATGGAAAAATCGCCAGAAGTGGGAGCCTGTATGCCTAAACTTATAGCACAATCGGACTCAACCTTATTTGAATACGCAGGAGCTTCGGGCGGATTTATCGACAGATATGGTTACCCATTCTGTCGCGGAAGAATTTTAGGCACAACAGAAGTAGATAACGGTCAATACGACGAACCGACATCCGTTTTTTGGGCAACGGGTGCTTGTCTTATGGTACGTACCAGCCTATATAAAAAACTAGGAGGACTGGACAGCGATTTCTTTGCACATATGGAAGAAATCGACTTTTGCTGGAGACTTCAACACGCTGGATACAAGATCATGGTGTATCCACTGAGTCGGGTATTCCACGTTGGAGGAGGTACATTGCCCAACAACAACCCACATAAAATGTACCTGAACTTCAGGAATAGCCTTTTAATGCTAACAAAAAACCTACCTCGAAAAAATCTACTTACCTCCCTTTTTGTTCGAATGATTTTAGACGGGGCTGCGGGGATTGCATTTCTACTTCAAGGAAAGTGGGGGTTTTTCGGAGCAGTTTTAAAAGCGCACCTTGATTTTTACAAGCTGTTCGGCAAGTTTATTGCCAAACGGAAAAACATAGGGAGTTCAAACCCTAGTGGTTTATATAAAAAAAGTATTGTATTCAGCTACTTTCTTAAAGGACAGAAAACATTCGACCAGCTAGACACTACAAAATTTACAGCATAAAGAAAGCGCCCTAGGCGCTTTCTTATTTTAACATTAGCATATCTTCCAAATTAAACCGATCATTGTAATCCTCCATCGATCGATTAATAACTTCGTAAGCCTCTTCCCTATCGTAAACATGACTTATTTCCACCTTACGAACCTCTCCGGGCAAATCCTTATAGGTCAAAAAATAGTGCTTTAAGCGTTCGATTGCCAGTGGAGGGCAATCGGTTATATCCCTATAGCCACCATAAACGGCATCGTTTTCTAGTACGGCAATTATTTTATCGTCGGCATCAACCCCATCAATCATTCGAAACCCGCCAATAGGACGAGCACCAACTAGAATATCGCCGTGTGCAATAACCTTTTCAGTAAAAATACAAATATCAATTGGATCGCTATCGCCCTTAATATCGGTACGATTTATCTTATCAATCGTCATTTGAGCTACCTTTTTGCCCGAATACGTTTGAGGGATAAAACCATAAAGTGCAGGAACAACATTCGAGTACTTCTGCGGCCTATCTAACTTTAAATAGCCAGATGCTTTATCCACTTCGTACTTAACGGTATCTGTTGGAACCATTTCTATAAAACAAGTAACCACCACAGGAGCCTCCTCGCCAATAGACACTCCGTGCCATGGATGTGATTTATACCTTAAGCCCATTAATCTTCCAACAATCGGATCCATAGATTTCATAGTCAACGAATTTTAATAATTAAAGTAAAGATAACGAATTCTGAAGTTTAATACCATGCGAACCTTTTACCAGCACAAGCGAATTCTCTATTGGATTGTTCTCTATATAAGCAGTAAGCTCATCCGCATTGGCAAATAAAATAGCATCATCGTCATGAGCAACCGACATGAACTCGGATCCTACAAGCAGTAAATTTGTAATCCCCAACGATCTAGCAAGATCAACAATTTTAGCATGCTCCTCTGCCGACACCTCGCCTAATTCTAGCATATCTCCCAAAATTGCCAGCTTATTTCCCCCATCAAACTTGGCAAAGTTAGTAAGAGCAGCTTCCATACTTGTTGGATTTGCATTGTAGCAGTCGACAATAACCAAATTTTTAGACGTACGCATGAGCTGCGACCTATTATTATCAGGTATATAACTACTAAGAGCCGCACTAATTTGCTCAACAGAGACATCAAAATAAAGTCCTACAGCAGCAGCAGCAATTGCATTATCAGCATTATAATCACCAATAAGCTGTGTTTCTATAACACCACCATTTAATCCGCCTCGAAGAAACTCCATCCTTAAAAATGGATGATCGAGATCTTTTGGTAAAACACGCCCCTCCATTTGGTTCAACCCGTAAGGGATAATGCGGTCTAATCCACGATCCTCGGCCATTTTAACGAGGTGAGCGTTATCGGTATTCAAGAAGATGACTCCTTTAGCCATCTTGACAAAGTCGTAAAGTTCTCCTTTCGTCTTTTTCACCCCATCAAAAGAGCCAAACCCTTCAAGATGCGCCATCCCCACATTGGTAATAAGACCGTAATTGGGCATAGCAATAGCAGTAAGCTCATCTATATCCAACGGATGATTTGCCCCCATCTCTACAACCGCAATTTCAGCATCGAGAGGGATTGAAAGAATAGTTAGCGGGACACCAATATGATTATTTAAATTACCCTTTGTAGCTGCAACCTTATACTTACGGCTAAGCACTGCAACAATAAGCTCTTTGGTCGTTGTTTTACCATTGGTACCCGTTAGTCCTATGACAGGAATAGTAAGCAAGCAACGGTACATTCGGGCTAATTCTTGAAGCGCCAATAGTCCGTTTTCAACATACACCACTCCCTCCCCTTGAACCGACTTATCATCAACTACGGCCAATGCGGCACCTAATTCGAGTGCCTTTTTTGCATAGACATTGCCATCGAAGTTATCGCCTTTAAGGGCAAAGAAGATATCGCCAGGCTCTATACTACGCGAATCCGTAGTAACCCTAGCGTTTTTTTGAAACTGTTGAAAAATGATCTCTAATGCTTTCATTCTTGAACCATTATATAAAAAAAGAAAACCTCATAGCTGAGGCTTTCTTTTTAAATTATCAAATGTTATTTCTTTCGCTTTGTTTCTTTAGGAATACGGTCTCCTAAACTTTCCATAGCGCATCGGAATCCAATATCATCACGAGCTTCGTTCTCGTCAAGATAGCGACGGGTACCTGGAACTAACCAGTAAGCCCTATCTCTCCACGAACCACCCTTGTATACTCTCGACTTATCGCTAATCAACGAGGTCATCCCATCGTTAAGCTTAGTCTTTGCCTTATTATTACCCTGGTAGTACATCTTATTTGTGGTAGACACACTATCGGAGCTGTTTTCCATCGAGTATCCGAGAAGAGTACCGAGGTCACCATCCTTGATGTTACGGTTATCCCCCTTGCGATAGTTGTAGCGTTTAACCGATTTAATGGTATCGATCACCAGATGCTGAAGCGAGTCTTTCATAATACTCCCATCTTCTCTCTTTCTGTATTCGGTAAATACGTTACCACGGAAAGGACGGAAATCCTCAACATCTTCGGCAGAAAGAGGACGATAAACATCGAGAACCCATTCGCTCACGTTACCTGCCATATCGTACAACCCAAAGTCGTTTGGCCAGAATGAACGTACTGGACCCGATTTAGAGAAACCATCGTTTGCGCTACCAGCGGTACCTTTATAGTCACCTCGTCCACGTCTTAAGTTAGCGGCAAATATTCCCCTATCCTTCGTATCCGGATTACGTAAGCTATGCCCGTTCCAAGGGTAAGCCCTACGTTCGGTAAGACGCTCATCGTATGTATTTCCTATAAGAGCTAAAGCAGCATACTCCCATTCGGCTTCGGTAGGAAGGCGATATTGCGGAAGAAGTATACCATCTTCGAGGGTTACATTACGAGTACCATTCTTGCCATCCTTACCACCACTAAGACTCGGTAGATTCTTTAAAACCTTTCCGCTATACTGTCCTGCAAGGTAAGCATCGGTGTTGAACGCTGCATTAGGATCGTACTCTAACACCCCAATACTGATTAAACGCGCTTCGTTTACACGATCGGTTCGCCAAGTACAGAAGTCGTTAGCCTGACGCCAAGAAACACCGACAACTGGATAGTCGTTAAACTGAGGCAGTCGGAAGTAATTCTTCATAAGAGGGTCGTTATATGCCAACTCCCTTCTCCAAACATTCGAATCGGGCAAGGCTTTAGTATAAACCTGCTTTAGGTTAGGGTACGCTTTACGTAACCAAAAACAATACTCTCTATAGTCAGTATTGGTAACCTCATTCTCATCCATGTAGAAGTTGTCAACAGTTACCCTTCGAGGAATATTATTCCAATCGTAAAAGATATCCTGCTGGGTCTGCCCCATTGTAAATGTACCACCCTCTATAAATACTAAGTTTGGTCCAAGATCCTGTTCTTGAGCTTCAACTACCTCAAAGCCTCCCATCTTAGGATCATTATACGCCCAACCTGTTGTTGGAGAATCCCCCTTTCGTGGTGCATTACTACTACTGTTTCTTCCACATCCAACAAGCATAAGCGCTGCGATGGCCAATAATGGAAATACTTTACTGTTAATCTTCATAGTAAAATCCTTTGGTCTACTTTATCCCTTCATTATAACTTTCCAAATATAAATATTAATACCCGAACTAAAATAAGCGCGGGGATTAATTATCTAAAAATAAAAAAAAAGAAGGCTTTGTGCTACTATTGGTTTGACCTAGCCCTTGTAAAAGAGAGATTCAAGAACAGGATTTTCGACGACATTCAAAAGGTAAAACGCTAAACAGCAACAGCGACCCGAGTTCCTTAAGCCCCGCCCCTACCGATAACCCTAAATTACACCTCACATCTATAATAATTAGCCTACTTTTGTGGTGTAATATCTAAATAGATTTTACAGCTTGCCATCTGACCTTAAAAGCAAACAAACAGCAACCATGAACATACGAATTGGTAACGGATACGATGTACACCAGCTAGCCCTTGGTTTAGAACTTTGGGTAGGTGGGATTAAAATTGAGCACGAAAAGGGGTCGGTTGCCCATTCGGATGGCGACGTGTTGATTCATGCCATTTGCGACGGCCTTTTAGGTGCCGCAGGACTTCGCGATATTGGGTATCACTTCCCTGATACGGCAATGGAGTTTAAGGGAATAGACAGCAAGGTGCTCCTATCGAAAACCGTGCAGCTGGTAACCGAAAAAGGGTATCGCATTGGGAATATCGACTGCGTACTATGCCTACAACGGCCTAAAGTAAAGGACTACATCCCTAAAATGGTTGAAACCCTTGCCCGAGTAATGGAAGTAGAAACCGATCAGGTAAACGTAAAGGCCACCACCACCGAAACACTCGGTTTTGTAGGTCGCGAAGAGGGAATTGCCGCTTACGCGGTTGTCCTACTATATAAGTAAAGGAGGCTCCTCCTTCGAGGAGCTTTCCATAAGAACATCTACTATGGTAACAGAAGTAAAATCGCTCGAAGAGTATAACCGGATAGTAACCGATAGTGCGGCAACACTTGCCTACTTTAGCAGCAACGACTGTGGGGTATGCTCCATTTTGAAACCAAAAGTATTCGAAATGATGCAAAGAGCATATCCCCAAACAAAGCTCATCCATGTTAATATGGTGGAAACACCCGAAATTCACGGCCAACTCCGAATCTTTACGGCTCCAGCTATCGTCGTGTATTTTGAAGGGAACGAAGCATTTCGAAAAAGCAGGGGCATCAGCGTTTCGGAATTAGAAAGCATGCTTGAGAAAACCTACCGCCTACTTTTCGACAGTTAACCACAAATTACCCCTACTATAGCATGCCGCGAAAAGATCCAAATTGCGAGACAATACAATTTACACCTCGCATTAGCACTATTCTTGCCTATTTTCTTGAAAAAAAACAGTTTTTTGCCACCCAAAGAGTTGAAACACTTTCGACTTACCATATTTTTAGCTTAAATTTACCACATCAATACTTAAAAAGAAAAATATGCATAAGATACTACAAACCGTTCTTCTTGCAGGATCCTTATTGACCTGCGTAACTAGTTACGGACAAGATAGTCAAATTAGATTTGGTGCACCTTTCCTAATAATCACTCCCGATGCCAAATCGGCAGGATACGGAGATCAAGGTGCAGCAACAACTCCTGACAACAACTCTCAATACTGGAATCCTGCAAAGTATGTCTTTGCAACTGGACGGTACGGCGGATCCTACTCCTTTACTCCTTGGCTAAAGAATATCGCCGACGACATTAACCTGCACTACCTTTCGGGTTTTTACAAGTTAGACGACAGACAATCCATTAGCGCATCGCTACGCTACTTCTCGTTAGGGGAAATCCCGCTAACTAATGACCTTGGACAAGGGCCAAACGGAGAGACAGAACCTATAATCTCGAAGTCGAACGAGTTTTCGATTGACCTCGCCTATTCAAGAAAGCTATCGCCTAACCTGTCAACTTCAATTCTATTCCGATACTTACGTTCCGACCTTATCGGGAATTCATCGGTGCAAAAGTTAACGGGTACAGAAATTGCTTCAACCTTTGCCGCAGATATCGCTCTTTACTACCAAAAGGTAGCGGCCCAAAACGAGTATGCTTGTGGGGTAAACATTTCGAACATCGGTCCAAAAATATCGTACAGCAATCTTGGAGAGAAGTCGTTTATTCCAACCAGCCTAAGGATTGGGGTGCGCTACACCCGTAGCCTTGGAGAAAAAAGCAAAATCTCCGCGCTTCTCGAAACGTCGAAGCTGCTAGTACCAACTCCCGATTTTAAAACCAACGCGCTAGGAGAAAAGTACGATGCCAATGCCGACAAGTCGGTTGTTTCGGCACTCTTTTCGTCGTTTGGCGATGCTCCAGGTGGAATGAGCGAGGAACTTAAGGAGTTTACCTACTCTGTTGGTACAGAATACTGCTACGCCAATACCGTAGCCCTACGTGCAGGTTACTTTCACGAGTCTGAGATGAAAGGCAACAGAAAGTTTTACACCTTTGGTTTTGGAATTAACTACAAGATATACAGCTTTGATGGATCGTACCTTGTTCCTTCGAGCGGTGGAAGCAACAGTCCACTTAACAATACCTTCCGATTCTCCGTTGGAGTTCAAATACCAAGGTAATGCGATAATAAAAAACATACTAATCAAAGGGGGAATACAGCCCCCTTTGATGCATTTGTACAGCTACTTATCGAAACAGCCCAGTAATAAAAAACAGGCTAACATCAAAAACAGTAGTGACAATTGCAATAAAAAGCTATTTTTATAGTCTACAATTTGGATAAAAGGGATGCTTAAGAAAATTGCTGGGGGTTTAGTGGTTGTGTGGGGTATATTAACGTCTGTTTCGGGCTATTCACAAGCTGATATCATTGGCCGTGAGTTTAATCCGATAAGGGTTGCGGCACCATTTTTAACCATAACTCCCGACTCTCGAGCCTCAGGTTATGGCGATCAGGGTGTTGCTAGTAGTCCCGACAACAGCTCGCAGTACTGGAATCCGGCAAAATATGCCTTCGCAGATGCAAAAATGGGTGTGTCGTTTTCGTATACTCCCTGGTTGAAGAACTTAATCAGCGGCATTAGCTTAAACTACCTATCGGGCTATGCTAAAATTGGGCAAAACCAGGCAATTAGCGCTTCGATAAAATACTTTTCGCTTGGCGATATCGAATTTACCGATAACTCGAACACCCTACAAAAACAGTTTAAGCCTAACGAGTTTGCCCTAGATGCAGCGTACACTCGTCAATTTAGCGACATGCTCTCGTCTGCACTTACCTTTAGGTACATTAGCTCCAACCTCACGGGCAGCTACGCGCAAGATGCAGTGGAAACTAAAAAAGCAAGCACCTTTGCTGCCGACGTATCGCTTTACTTTAAAAAGGAGATTGGACGAGGGTATAATAGTCCCGAAGTTGCCTTTGGAATGGTTATCTCCAACATCGGATCGAAGATTGCCTACAGCGACAATGCTGCTAACAAATCGTTTCTACCCACCATGCTACGACTTGGAGGACGATACACCATAGTAACGAATCGCATTCACCGAATATCGGCACTTTTAGAGACCTCGAAGCTTCTTGTTCCGACCCCTAAATACGACGAAAGTGGAGTCAACTTGAACGCCAACAAAACCGTAATGGAAGGTATTTTCGGATCATTTTCCGATGCTCCAGGAGGAATGAAGGAAGAGTTCAACGAGTTCAGCTTATCATTGGGAGCAGAGTACACGTTTAACGGCATGTTTAGCCTTAGAGCCGGATCATATCTCGAATCGCAGAACAAGGGTAATAGAAAATTCTATACCGTTGGAGGAGGAATAAAGTATAACCTATTCGTATTCGATTTTGCCTACCTGGTTCCTGCCTCAGATGGTGCCAACAGTCCACTTGCCAACACCTTTAGGCTAACGGTAGGAACCGAATTAGGAAAAGACAAGTACAGCAGGTCGTCGCGAGGAAATAGGCGCCGCCGATAGGACAAACACGCCTCCTACTGGCGCAGAAAAACCCCAAAGTGCAACATCGAAACAACTGTAAGTCGAAACGGAGCAAACCAAACTACCTTAGGATAAGTAGCCCCCAACATTGCCGCCAACGTAGTAGAACTGTAGCGACAATGGTACTATACCAGCATCCAATAGGGTAACAAACCCCCAAAATAGCTAGCCTACCCGTAAGCATTCGGTTTTACAAGCAGAAAAGCGGGACCTTAAACGAAGATGTACGACAACAAGGCAATTTCAAATACCTTGTAGGCCCAACTAAAAGGCTCTTTTACCGAATCGACTACTTTATTCATCCGCTTCTAATTCTACACCAATCAATACACCTTACAGCATTCCATAACGAAGAAAGCATCTCTTCATTTTTATACAAGACCCATTCTTTTGCATACGTACAACGCTCCATTCTAAATAAGTATATGGTCATTGTATGCTTACAATATCATACTGTTACCCTACAACGCCCTATTGTTCCCTTACATTGGCTGATTGTAAGGGAACAATAAGGGTTTGTTGCCTTACAATAAGCCAGTGCATACCTACAATGCCTTACTTTTACCATACACGAGCATTTTGTTCCACTACATTAAGGTAGTTTACTCCTACAAAATCGAATTAGAACCTAACAGGAGCCCACTACCCACCAGCATCGCGCAACTACATACAACTCTAAATGTGGCACATACATCAAACACGCTACCCTACAAATAACATGCGCTACACAGATATGTTTAAATCCAAAAGAATTAGGAGGACATCCCGCCATACTCCTTCAAATAAACAGATATACTAGGATACAGCCGAGCAAAAACAGGTAAAAAGGATAGAACATGTAGAATCGGGAGGATACGCCACAGAACGCGAGCCACAACCTTAAGCAAAAGAAAAAAAGCAGGGTAGAATCAGATGCTTTCGTTACGTAGGGATCAAAAAAAAGACCCGATGAAACCATCGGGCCTTGATATAGGTACGTTCTAAAATAGCTTTTCGATTAAAGCATCGTCGGCAATGTTCGGAATGGTAACCTTTAGGGTTGGATTACGATCCATTTCGCGCTGAATGGCAAACATAGCCCCTTCGTTACGAGCCCAGCTACGGCGGGCAATACCATTATTCACATCCCAAAGTAGCATATTCTTCAACCTACGATCCGAATCGGCCGAACCATCAATGGTCATTCCAAAACCACCATTAATAACTTCGCCCCAGCCAACACCACCTCCATTGTGAATGGAAACCCAGGTTGCCCCTCTAAACGAATCGCCAATTACGTTTTGAATAGCCATATCTGCGGTAAAACGCGAGCCATCGTAAATATTCGACGTTTCGCGGTAAGGTGAATCGGTTCCCGAAACATCATGATGGTCGCGACCAAGTACAATAGGAGCCGATAACCTTCCATCGGCAACCGCCTTGTTAAAGGCTTCTGCAATCTTTATACGGCCTTCGCTATCGGCATACAGGATACGAGCCTGCGAACCAACCACCATCTTATTCTTTCCTGCTTCCCTAATCCAGTGAATATTATCATCTAGCTGACCAATAATCTCGGCAGGAGCGGTTTTCTTAATTTCTTCGAGTACTTCAAGCGCAATGGCATCGGTAATTTCCAAATCCTTCGGATCGGAAGAGGTACATACCCAACGGAATGGACCAAAACCGTAGTCGAAGAACATCGGCCCCATAATATCCTGTACGTACGAAGGATAAATAAAGTCGCCATTCGGTTTAACCACATCGGCACCTGCCCTACTAGCCTCCAGTAAAAAAGCGTTACCGTAATCGAAGAAGTACATGCCACGTCCAGCAAGCTCGTTAATCGCCTTTACGTGGCGACAAAGCGTTTCCTGAACCTTTTCCTTAAAGAGGTCGGGTTCTTCAGCCATCATACGATTAGACTCTTCGTAGGAAAGCCCAACTGGATAGTAACCACCAGCCCATGGGTTATGTAGCGAGGTTTGATCGGATCCCAGCTCCACGTCTACCTTATCGGCCGCTAAACGTTCCCATAAATCCACCACGTTACCTTCATAGGCAAGCGAAACTGCCTCCTTATTACGCTTTGCCTCAAGAATTCGAGGGATAAGCTCATCAAGAGAGGAGTAAACCTCATCGACCCAGCCCTGAGAGTGGCGAGTATGAACTGCTTTAGGGTTGATTTCGGCAACTACACCTACAACACCCGAAATAACAGCTGCCTTTGGTTGAGCGCCCGACATACCTCCGAGTCCCGATGAAACAAAAACTTTCCCTTTAATATCGTTCGTACGGGTTTTCATACGAGCCGCGTTAAGAACCGTAATAGTTGTTCCGTGAACGATACCCTGAGGGCCAATATACATAAACGAACCGGCCGTCATTTGGCCATACTGCGAAACTCCTAGTGCGTTAAAGCGCTCCCAATCGTCTTTTGCCGAATAGTTAGGAATAACCATACCGTTAGTAACCACCACACGTGGCGCATCCTTATGCGAAGGAAATACCCCCATTGGATGACCGGAATAGAGAACCAACGTTTGCTCATCGGTCATTTCAGCCAGATACTTCATGACAAGCAGGTACTGTGCCCAATTCTGAAAAACAGCACCGTTACCACCATAGGTGATTAACTCGTGAGGATGTTGAGCAACTGCATAGTCGAGATTGTTGCTTAACATCAGCATTATCGATGCCGCCTGTATCGATTTATGCGGATAATCGTAAATCGATCGCGCGTATATTTTATAGTCGGGACGGAAACGATACATGTAGATCCGACCATACTTCTTTAGCTCATCGGCAAACTCTTCTGCCAAAATGGCGTGATGTTTAACAGGAAAATAGCGTAAAGCATTCTTAACTGCCAAAATCTGTTCTTCGCGATTTAAGATAGCCTTACGTTTGGGAGCATGATTGATCTCTGGCTCATAAAGCTTTGCCACAGGTAACTCATCTGGAATACCCTGCAATATTATATTCTGAAACTCTTCGCGTGTCATTGTGTTACTGTTTTAACAATTTTTCGCTTGCTAAATTACATTTTGCAACGAACAAGAGCAAGTTTTCGATAAAACAAAAGTAGGCTATTTTCATTTAACTGCCAGAAGTGGTATTGCCATCATCAAAACACGAGCGAACCCCTCTTTTACCGCATTTAAGCGCACGCATAAAATATTTATCCAACAATGCATCGCAATTCAGAAGATTTGCATACATTTTGCAGACATTTCCACTTGTAACCCAATTTTTAAAACGACAAAAATGAAAAAGACTTGGATAGTATTGGCTGCAATTGCCGTATTTGTACTCATCACCTTTTTATGGTTCAAAGGTTCGTACAACGGATTGGTTGTTCTGGACGAGAGTGTTAAAGGAAAATGGTCGCAAGTAGAGGCTCAATACCAAAGAAGAGCCGACCTTATACCCAACTTGGTAAATACCGTTAAGGGTTATGCCGATTTCGAAAAATCAACGCTAACTCAGGTTATGGAAGCACGTGCAGGTGCAACTAAGGTTACCATAAGTCCCGAAAGACTCGATGCAAAAAGCCTTCAACAATTCCAAACTGCACAAAACCAGGTATCCTCTGCTCTAGGACGATTGCTAGCGGTTTCGGAGAATTATCCCAACTTAAAGGCTAACCAAAACTTCCTCGACCTGCAATCGCAACTCGAAGGTACCGAGAATAGAATAACCGTAGCTCGTAACGACTTTAACAACGAGGTAAAGACCTACAACCAAACCATGCGCCAATTCCCTCAAATGATATTTGCTGCAATGTTTGGGTTCGAAAAGGCTGCCTACTTCGAATCGGATAAAGGCGCAGAAAAAGCACCAACCGTTAAGTTCTAAAAGTAATAATGGGCAACCCAAACTATTGGGTTGCTCTTTCAATATTTAACGATGGAAAGCCAACAGCTATTCAGCGAAAAAGATAAGGCAGCGATTGTGGAAGCCATAAAAACGGCGGAGTTTAATACCTCTGGCGAAATTAGGGTTCACATCGAGGCACACTGCAAAGAGGCAAACGTCCTCGACAGGGCCGCCAAGGTTTTTGCGGAGCTTAACATGCATAAAACAGAACTCCGCAACGGGGTTTTGGTGTATTTGGCAACCTCCGATCGCAAGTTTGCCATAATAGGCGATGCAGGAATAAACAAGAGCGTCCCAGAAAACTTCTGGGAGCATATTAAGGAATTAATGACCAGCAACTTTAAGGAAGGTCGCTTTACCGAAGGACTAACTGCCGGTATTCTACTGGCAGGTGAGCAGCTTAAAAAAAACTTTCCTAGAACCTCTGATGATGTAAACGAACTTTCCGATGAGATATCCTTTGGAGATACAAAGGAATAGCCACTTAAACTTAAGCAAAATGAGACTACTATACACGTTGCTATTCGTACTGGTTTCGGCATTTTCGTCGGTAGGGCAAAACATACCCGAAAAACCAACTCCTCCAAGAATAGTCAACGACTTTGCTAGCATGCTATCTCCACAAGAGCAGCAGCAGCTAGAAATGAAGTTAAGAGGCTACAACGATACTACATCTACCCAAATTGCCATTGTAACCGTCACCACTCTCGATGGCTACGACATTAGCGAGTACGCATTCGCACTTGGTCGTAAGTGGGGTGTTGGACAAAAGGGCAAGAACAACGGAGTTCTTATTTTGGTTAAACCCAAAATTGGCAACGAAAAAGGACAGGTGTACATTGCGACAGGCTATGGAATGGAAGGTGCCATAACCGATGCTAAGAGCAACAGGTTAATCGATCAGGTTATCATACCGGCATTCCAAAAAAACCAGTACTACCAAGGTTTAGACGAGGCAACTACTGCACTTATTCTAATGGCTAAAAGAGAGTACAAAGCCGATAAAAAGACAGCAGGAAAAGTATCACCAGTTTCTTCGCTAATTATATTCATTATAATAGTCCTCGTATTTGGCGCTATTGCAGCAGTTGGACGGGCACGAAAAAACAAAGGCTCCAGCTACTCTTCAACCGGATACCATCAGTCAAGTAGCTTACCTTGGTGGTTGCTACTAATGGGCATGGGAAACGGATTTGGAGGTGGAGGTAATAGTTCGGGAGGATGGAGCGACTTTAGCGGAGGCGGAGGTAGCGACTTCGGAGGATTTGGCGGCGGCGACTTCGGCGGCGGCGGATCTGGAGGAAGTTGGTAGTACATTCCTATCTGCAATTACACGCTTTAATAAAAGCAGCGATATCTATAAAAAAAGGTCTCTAATTCAGGAGACCTTTTTACGTTTTACCTATCCTTGTCGAGTTTTATACGATTATAGCAAGGTGCCGATACCTTAATATAGTAGAGTGTAGCAACAAAATTTACGCCTGCTCCAATAGTAAATGCGGTAGAAAGACTTGCCCACTGTGCAATAGTCCCTCCTAGTAGCATCCCAAGCCCAACTCCTATATCAAATGCGGTAAAGTAGGTTGATGTAGCCGTTCCCCTCTGATGATGATCAGCAAAACCGACTACCATAGTTTGAATGGTAGGAAAAAGCATTCCACATGCCACTCCAATCACCAACGCCATAGAGTAGTAAACAAGGGTAGCTTGTACCAATCCCAAAAGGGCGTAGCCTATAGTAATCATCACCAACGACACAATAGAAATACGATTGTAGTATCCCCTATCGATATACCTGCTAGTTGTTAGTCGTGCA
>CAXYUU010000023.1:0-18269 GCA_964292015.1 uncultured Acetobacteroides sp. | reverse complement strand
GGGGAAGTTCAGACGTCCGGTGCAGCTCAACTACCAGCATCTGGGTAGCATTGGTAACTTGGCCAACGGGCAAATTGCCCAGCTAATGGATTCGAAGCTTGCACAGTTCAACTTCGAAAAGGTAGCCCTGGCCATAGAGGCGCAAACCCTATAACGCAAAAAAATCCCAGACCGAAATCTGGGATTTTTCATTTGTACGGTAACGTGACTATTTTTTTGTAGCGTCTGCTTTCTTTTCAACTATTTTCTCAGCGCAGCAAGCTTTTTTCTCTGCTTTCTTTTCAGCACAGCATTTTTTGTCAGCTTTTTTCTCGTCACACTTTTTATCGCATTTCTTCTCAGTCTTAGCACACTCTTTCTTAGCAGGAGCTTGTGGTGTTTGAGCAAATACGGCACCAGCAATAAAAAGAGACATGGTAAGGATAACAATCTTTTTCATAGTAGTAATTCTTTAATGGTTGATATTACGAGTAACATTTACAAGGGGCAATTTATAAAAATTCCAATTACAAAAGCATCCGTTTTCATTCCCAAGCGAGGATTAACAAAACATTAACCGCAATCATTTTGCCTTCCTTGGTGCGAATTACTAGGAGCGAGAGCAATAGCCTAATTGGAGAAAAAGTTATACCTTAACATTCCATGGAAAAGGAGTGTTTAATGTGTTGAAATGCAGTTTTGCAATGAACGAATTAGGTGCAAAGGGCGAAGAGTTGGCCGTGCTTTACCTTCGTCAAAATGGGTTTAAGATTAGGTTTACCAACTGGCAGTATGGCCATAAGGAGATTGATATTATTGCCGAGAAGGGCGATACCATTCACTTTGTAGAGGTAAAGGCTCGGAGCCAGTACTACCTCGATGAGCCTAAGCAGGCGGTGGTGCGTCGAAAGCAGAATAACATCATACTGGCTGCCGATGGGTTTATGCAAAAGTATAGCGAAAGCCGCGAGGCCAGCTTCGACATTATAGGCATCGTCTTCTTTAAAGACCATCACGAGCTCGAATTTATAGAGAACGCCTTTGAGCCCAACTTCTGATTTCGTGTTTTACGGGTGCATTTTACTCCCTCTCAATTTATCATAGGAACTAAATGCTATATTTACGCTAGTAAAGCTGAGAATAGGGATGAATATTGAAGAATTACGCGAGTACTGCCTGTCGAAGCCAGGAGTTACCGAATGCCTTCCATTCGATGAGGTTACCTTAGTATTTAAGGTGGCTGGAAAGATGTTTCTACTCACCAGTCTCAATGGTGATTTTTCCATCAACATCAAAAACACAGCAGAAAAGGTTATCGAGTTAAAGGAGGAGTACCCTTCGGTTCTCCCCGGTTTCCACATGAATAAGAGCTACTGGGTTACGGTACTCATCGATGGCACCATTTACGACAGCCTTATTTACAGCTGGATTCACGAGTCGTACCTCGAAGTGGTAGCAAAGCTGCCAAAGAAGGTGCGAAGCGAGCTTAACTTCGAAAACGAGCAGTAACACCTTATCCACTAACCCGAAAAAAACGACCTACTTATGAGAGTATCTATACTTATTGGAATGTTGCTGTTAATTCTTCCAACAGCTGCTCATACGCAAGACTCTTTTTATATAACCAAGGTAAAAGGGAACATCACAACATCCACCGGAATACGGCTTACGGCGGGGGCAACAATAAGTGCCAAAGAACAATTGTCGTTTAACGACTCGCTAGCGGTAGCTTTTGCGTTGGATAATCGCAACATAGATTTTTTGATTGCTCCATTTTACCCGCTGCCGGGTGTAACCGATGCGGCCATTGTGCTGGCTAGCCCTGTTCGAAAACATTTGCACGGAAATGTTGAAGCCGTTGCCAACGGAGGTATGGTTAGCGATTTAGCGAAGTATTTTGGAAACGATCGTTTTGTGCTCATATCCAATGCCACCCGAGTTCATCTCGATCCGGTGAAGTATCCTCTATCTGACGATTTGCTTGTTGTTTTTTCGTTTAAGGTTAATCGGATGCAAATTTCGAAGCGTATCCCCTTTGAAAATGGCATTTTAAAGATTGATAGGAACCGACTTCTTGAGACAAAGGGAGGGCTGATTAATGTGGAGTATCTCGATAACGTAACCATTTACCTTTTAAAGAATTCGAGTAAGGTAAGCACCCTAATAACCTCGGTTGAGCTGTATATGGTAAATAGAGACTTACTGGTTGGCGAGCTCAAGCTGGTTGCCGCTTACTTAAAGAACCAAAGTTTGTCGAATGAATTTATCCGAAAATACCTTTACCATTACGTTTTCGATTTTTACGGGAAGGCTGATGCAAAAGAGGTAGACGCCGTCGTTGAGCTAGCTTTAAATTAGCATTATTTTAAAGTTATTATTCGAAAAAGAGGGATTGTTAAAAGAACACGATTATTTTTGTAGCCTAGAAGCCGGTTGGATAAGGATAATACGACTCGATTTGGCGCGCTTGTCTATTCTGCCAATAGAAAAATTTGACTTCAATCGGCTTTTTCTTTTCTTCTACCCAAAACCTTTCCTTATTAAACCTCTAGCCCGTATTCACGGGCTTTTCGAAGTTGTACTCCCCACAATAATTTCTATTTTTACCCCTTCAGAAATAAGACTATGAACCAGTACACTCTAAAAGAGGTGCTCGGCAAGGAGCTCGAAAAGGCTTTTTTGCGTATGCCTCTACCTATTTATAAGGACGATAAGGCTTGGGTTCGACCACTCGATAGCGATATTGAAGAGGTTTTTGATCCAAAACGAAATAAGCGCCTTCGAAAGGGCGAGGTAATTCGCTGGATTTTGGAGGATGGCTCGGGGGCGATCGTAGGTCGTATTGCCGCTTTTGTCGATCCGGTAGCCTTTACAAAGGGTGATCCTCCTGTTGGTGGTGTTGGCTTTTTCGAATGCATCAACAGCCAAGAGGCAGCCAACATGCTCTTTGGTGCGGCTAAGCAGTGGCTGCACGCTAAAGGAATGGAGGGTGTTGACGGGCCAGTAAACTTTGGCGATCGCGACCGCTGGTGGGGTTGCCTTAAGGAGGGTTTTATGGAGCCAACCTACTGCATGAACTACAACCCAGCCTACTACAACGAGCTATTCGAGGGATTTGGGTTCCAAAACTACTTTAACCAGTACACCTATTCGCGTACTATTAGCGTTGAGGGGGTGGCCGATACGCTTATCGAGCGGGGCACTCGCCTCGAAGCAAATCCGTCGTACCAGTTTAGGCACGCCGATTTAAAGCAGCTCGATAAGCTGGCGCTCGATTTCAATATTGTTTTTAATAAGGCATGGGGTACGTACGTTGGCGCTGGCGATATGACCCTTGCCAATAACAAGGCTCTTCTAATGTCGATGAAGCCAATTCTCGACGAGAAGCTGCTTTACTTTGCCTACCACGAGGGGGAGCCCATCGGATTCTTCATTATGATTCCCGATATAAACCAAATTGCAAGGCAGCTCAACGGTCGTTTCGACTGGTGGGGCAAGCTTAAGTTTATGTACTACCTTAAGGTGAGGCGTATTGCCCAGCGTGCGGTGGGTATTATTTTTGGGGTGGTGCCCGAGTTTCAGGGTAAGGGGGTTGATGCCGGTATGATTATGGAGTTTGCCCGTATAAGCACCTCGAAGGGGTTTACGTACAACGATATTGAGTTTAACTGGGTTGGAGATTTCAATCCGGTAATGATGCGGTTGATGACCCAAATAGGATGTAGCGTCCGGAAGCGGCATATAACCTACCGCATGTGGTTCGATCCGAATAGGCCTTTTACGCGTTGTCCTAAGTTTGGGCGCGAGAAAAAAACGCAGGCGTAAGCGTGTTGTTAGCCTGTATAAACGATGTGGGCTGTAGCTCACAAGGTTGGCTGGCAGAATAATTTAAATTGTATGAAGAAGCTACCTGTTGTAGTACTACTTGTTTTTGCGGCATTGAGCAGCATTGCACAGCGCGATATAAGCACCACGCTCTGCTTCTCCGATTCGGTTCGCTTTCCGTTTAGCAGCGAGTGGCAGTATCTATCTACCGATATCTACCTCTACAATGGCGAGAAGTTTAGCAAGCTCATCAACGAGCTTAACTTCGAGAAGCCCAAAGGTCGCAGCTGGCGAAGAAAGGGGATCAATGAGGAGGAGCTGGAGTATCTCTTTATCACCGCACAGCTGAAGGATGTCAAGTTTTTTGGCGATAAGGATATTGCCTATCCGATTTACAACTTTCAGATTAACCGCGATAAGGATAACAAGTACCAGACTTTTGTGAGCGATAAGATCGATAAGATTCGGATCATCGATAACCTGCCGCTCTACTCTGCATCAGACAAGATAGACGCCGACATTAAGGTGCGCGCCATATCTACCAACCAGCGCGACCAGATGGTTTCGCTGGTGGCCACCCAGCTGCAAACCATCTCGAAAATCCCGACCCCAACTGCCGCCATCTTTTCGCTACTCCGCGAGTTTGGCAACTTTCTTGAGGCCAACTCGAAGCGGAAGGAGTACCGGTTTAGCTCCACCATCCGTCTTTTCGAGCAGAAGAACTTCGATACTCGCCTGCACTCCATTAAGATTTACGCCCTCAATACGGTAAATAGCGATTCGCTTACCATCAACACCGCATCGTTAAAGGCATTTATGGATACCTCCAAAAGCCCCGATGTTACCAGGGATGGGCTAATCGAAATGCTCCACAAGTACGACCAGTACCCAATTATTGTGGTGGCCAACTACAAGTCGCTTTACAAGATGGAGCAGATTCGTGGCGATGAGGTTAACCAAACGAATATCGACAAGCGCAAGGTGCGCATCGAAAACGACTTTAAGTCGGGATTGATTAATGCCGAAACCTACCGGCAGGAGAGGGATTTCATCGGTTTTCTATCGGTATTTGCCAACCTAAAAAGTATGATGGAGGTGTACAACCTTAACTACCGCATGGGCAACCCCGATGCCATTACCAACGGGCTGATGAAGGTGATGCAGGGCTACCGGCAGCTGCTGAAGCTCTACGACGAGGTGGAGTATAAGTACCGTGCCAACAGCACCTTTACCACCGTGTTTAAGTCGGAGTACACCTCCATCCTTGGTTTTGCAAGCCTTTACCTGGAGGACGATCAGAATCTGAAGCAGACCAAGAATATGGTTCGAACAATGGTATCGCTGGAGAAGGACACCAAGCTTACCGACCCGTACGTATGCGAAACCAGCCTGCGCAACCTTCGGTTTTCCGATATTTTTAAGCGGTCGAGCTTGGAGCAGGCTATCGAGGGGCAGCTTATTTTAAGCCAGATTGCCCAGCTCGAAAAGTACCTGCTCGACCGAAATTTCGTATCAGACATCGCCAAGCTAAAGGGGGTAAACCCCATTCCACAAAACATTGCGGCTCCCGAAAAGCCCAAGGAGAAGGCCAACGGCACGGCATGTATTATTTGTCGCGAGCAGGCGTTGGCAGCCGTAACCAACTTTTACGACGGGCTCAACCAGTACTACAAGGTGGTGGCTTTTCAGAAGCACGATAGCCTAAGGGTGGTGGTGGAGAATAAGCTCTACAGCTATATCCAGCGGGTGGAGCTTATCGAAAAGAATGTAAGGCAGCAGTATGGCGACTCGCTCCCGGCCAGCGTTTCGTTTTTATACACCAAGCTGCTCGAAACCAAGCGCGATATGGGCAACCTAAACGAGCTGGTTAAGATTAACCTGATGGATAAGTCGCTTGAGGTTATCAGCGAGCTGAATAGTAAAATACTGAGCTTCATGGGCTCGATAGAGGAGAATCTTCGGTATGTTGTCGATAAGCGACCCGATTTTGCCAAGACAGCACCCGTAGCCGCTCCTAAAAAGGAGGAGGCTGCCGAACCGGTAACCGGTAAGCCTACAGCAGATACCACCTTAACGCCAGCGCAGCCTAGCGAGGAGGGTGTCGAAAAGCAGAGCATTAAGGCGGAGTAGGATTTACTTCGCGCAGCGTGTAGCTACTTCGCACCATTTTATGGAATCACGACACACGACGCTTACGCCAGCTACAGCTGAGAGCCGTCGCACCGTTTGCTTGTTCGACTTTCGTGATTGGCTTTCAGTTCGTATATCGTGAGTCGTGATACCTTTTGGGATGAGTAGTTGACGGAATTTTTAGCGTAACTTTATCGAATCTTTTTTTAATCGCCAATACTGTTTAAATGCAATCAATAAGAGAGATTTACAAGATAGGCTACGGCCCATCGAGCAGTCATACGATAGCCCCAGGACGTGCCGCGACCATTTTTAGCAGCAAGAATCCCGATGCGAAACGGTTTAAGGTTACCCTTTACGGAAGCCTTGCCGCGACAGGTATTGGTCACCATACCGATAAGGCCATCCTAAAGGAGCTTATGCCGAAGGAGGTTCAGATTGTTTGGAAGCCTGAGGTGTTTTTGGAGCAGCATTCCAACGGAATGGAGATTATCGCCTACGACCGAAACGACCAGGAGATCGACTCGTGGCAGGTGTTTAGCGTTGGTGGCGGCGATTTGAAGGATGAGCATGGGCTGCTCTTCGAAAATGAGGTTTACCCGCATCACATGCTGGCCGACATCATGGAGTGGTGCCGTGTGGAGGGAAAGATGTTTTGGGAGTATGTTGAGGATCACGAAGGACCCGAAATTTGGAAGTTCCTTGCCGAAATTTGGGAGGTGATGAAGGATACCGTTCGTCGGGGAATCGACAACGAGGGCATTCTTCCGGGGCCAATCAAGCTGCAGCGTAAGGCATCGTCGCAGTTTATGAAGGCGTCGAACTCTTCGGGAACCATGAAGAGCGTAGGGTTGCTGTTTGCATTTGCTCTGGCCGTATCGGAGGAGAATGCCGCAGGGGCAAAGGTGGTTACCGGGCCTACCTGTGGCGCGGCCGGCGTACTTCCTGGCGTGCTGTTCTACCTGAACCGCGACGAGAATCTATCGGAACAAAAAATACTACGGGGGTTGGCCACTGCCGCCCTTATTGGCAATATTGTAAAGCATAACGCCTCCATCTCTGGTGCCGAAGTGGGCTGTCAGGGCGAGGTGGGAACTGCCTGCGCGATGGCCGCTGCCGCCATGGCCCAAATTCTTGGCGGATCCATCACCCAAATAGAGTATGCCGCCGAAATGGGATTCGAGCATAACCTCGGCCTTACCTGCGACCCGGTGATGGGCTACGTGCAGATTCCGTGCATCGAGCGTAACGCCATTGCCGCCGGCAAGGCATACGAGTGCGCCTCGTACGCGCTATTCTCCGATGGGGGGCACAAAATTCCGTTCGACCAGGTGGTAAAAACCATGGCCGAAACGGGTAACGACATTCAGGTAGCCTACCGCGAAACCGGTATTGGCGGCTTGGCAAAGAGCTGGGAGGAGTTTTCCTAGCCTAGGGATTTTAATTCTACCTCCAACAGATTTTAGGCTGGATGGTGGAGGTTTTTGTCAATAATCGACACTCGGCAACCACCCCGCCCTACGGGCACCTCCCGCTTTAAGCGGGAGCAATCGCGCTGAGGGAGCTTCGGGGTTTACTCTCCTAGTGGGCTCTTCGAAAGTTGTGCAAATTCTCCACTTCTCACTAAATTTCTTCGGAGCTATTTCTCCCGCCTTAAGCGGGAGGTCGGTGCAGCCGGGGGGGCTTCAAAATTATTGAGGTGGATTAGACCTGATCATCTTTTAATTTTAAACGAAAAAGCCCTGTATCCTAGTTCTCTTGTGCCGGGTGAGTATCAAAAGTAGGTAGCAACCAAATACTGATTCCGATTATTTACAACCAATAATTGACACATGAAATTTGCCATAGTAGGAGCAGGAGGCGTTGGCGGCTACTTCGGCGCTAAGCTGGCTGCCGCTGGATACGATGTCACCTTTATTGCTCGTGGCGAGCATTTAAAGGCCATCCTTAGCAACGGGTTAACGGTAAAAAGCATTCACGGCGATTTTACGGTAAACCCCGCAAAGGCCACCAGCAGCATCGCGGAGGTTGGGGTGGTCGATGTCGTATTTGTATGCCTTAAGGCATGGCAGGTGCGCGACATGGCCGAGCAGCTACGCCCGATGGTGGGGCCCGACACGGTAGTTATCCCCCTACAAAACGGGGTGATGGCCACCGACGAGCTGCGCCAGGTGCTGGGCCACGGGTGCGTGGTGCGCGGACTTTGCCGAATTTTCAGCCGCATAGAGTCCAGCGGGGTGATCCACCATTTTGGGATAGACCCAACCGTGCTCTTTGGCGAAAACGATAATGCCCAAACCCAACGGGTGATTCGCATTAAGGAGGCCTTCGACAAGGCCGGCGTAACGGCCATCATCCCTAAAGATATCGAGGCCGAAGCGTGGAAGAAGTTTCTGTTTATCTGCAGCAGCGGCCTGCTGGCGGTTTGCCGATCGCCGTATGGTGCGGTGCGTGAGCTGCCCCAAACCCGGCAGCTGCTGGTCGACCTCTTTACCGAGGTGTACCAGGTTGCCCTGGCAAAGGGGGTGCACCTTCACCCCGGCATTGTCGACAGCACGATGAAGCTGGTGGATACCTTCGACTACAGCACCACCTCGTCGCTTACCCGCGATGTGATGGAGGGCAAACCCTCCGAAATTGAGTACCAAAACGGAACGATTGTTCGGCTGGGCGAGCAGCTCGGGGTGCCAACCCCGGTAAACCGCTTTGTGTACAGCGCCATCCTCCCCTTGGAAAAGGTGGCCAGAGAAAAGAAATAGCCAAAGGCGCAGCACTACCAGCTGCGCCTTTTTTTTGTCCGGTGCCGGTGCCCTGTGTTGGCTCCATCCTCTAAACTTTTGCCTTCGGTTCGGCTACCCAAACTTTCTGCCGGGAGACGGAAACCTCAAAAAGATAGATTTGGGCTCTCTGACGGGAGACGGAAACCTCAAAAGATGGATTTGAGGTCTCTGACGGGAGACGGAAGCCTCAAAAAGATAGATTTGACCTCTCTGACGGGTGTCAGAAATTATCTAACTGATGCGGTTGAACTCTCTGTAAAGTTACAGAAGCCTCGAAGTTGGATTTGGGGTCTCTGTAAAGTTACAGAGGCTTCAAAAGATGGTTTTGGGGTTTCTGTAAAGTTACAGAAGCCTCAAAAAGTTGAATTTGGGGTCTCTGTAAAGTTACAGAGGCTTCAAAAGTTGGATTTGAGGTCTCTGTAAAGTTACAGAAGCCTCAAAAGTTGAATTTGGGATCTCTGTAAAGTTACAGAAAGGTCAAAAGTGGGAGTTGGGCCGTAATTGGGCAAAAATGGCGATATCCTCATTCTAAGGAGTAATACCTATGTTTTAACTTCGAAAAAGTGCTAAATTAGCACCTTACTTTTTTTAGTGATATACCAAATAAAGCAACCTTTTTTCCAATGAAAAATTACCTTTCTTTTCATCTCGATGGCAAATCGCTTTTCCCTTACTGGATATCGACCTACCTTTTGGGAATAGTGCTTGTGGTGATATACTACATGCGTTCGCGGGCAATTCTTGCTGGAGATATGTCGTTTGGCACCTCGATGATTATCCTGCTAACGCTCCTTATTCTTATCGTGGTAATCTACGTATTCTACTACTACCTGATTCGGTACACCACCGAGAATATCGAGTACAATGGCGAGAAGCTGGTTCCGAGCTACACCATCCTCGAGTTTATCGGCATGTTTTTCTTGGGAACCTTTCTTTCCATTATAACCCTGGGCATCTACCTACCTTGGTTCATCCGCAAGCTGTACGCCTTTTTTATTGATGGAACCAGCTACAAGGGCGCCCGATTCCAGTTCGATGGCGATGGGTTGACGCTTTTTGGCATCTTCACCCTGCTGCTGGTGGTTCCGATGATTGCCATCTCCTTTATTGCGGTGGTTCTGTACGGCGAAGGTAATGTCGAAAGCGCGGTTATGCTCAACGTGTACCAGCTGGTTGTTTTGGCTCCACTTTACGCGCTGCTGTTTAAGTGGAAGGTTAACGGGCGGTACAACGGCTACCGAATTGGGCTAAAGGTTGGCCTGCTACAGCTGGTAGGCTACATTTTTGTTCAGCTGCTGCTTGCCATTGTCACCATTGGTGTTTACCTGCCCCTTACCTACCTAAACCTCTACAAGTACGTGCTGGCGCATACCGAATGTGTAAACGAGCAGGGCGACAAGGTTGCCCTCGACTACGATATCGAGCGTGGCGCCGACTTCCTGTTTATTTGGGGTCAGCTGCTGCTAACCATTGTAACAGTAGGCTTGTACCTACCTTGGGCTTACGCAAAGGTGATGTGCCGGATACTGCCAAAGACATCGCTCGAATAGGGTTACCTTATAACGGGGAGGGAGCTGCTCCATCCCCCTTTTTACCGCTCTCCGTCTTTTTTTTTTGTAACTAGATATTTTGCTGCCGTATGCTTAGAATTCTGCTAATAGTTGGAGCGGGAGGTTTTTTGGGAAGCGTGGCCCGCTACCTTGCCGCTCGATACGTGCAGCAGGCGGTGCTTTCGCCTTTTCCATACGGTACCTTTTTGGTTAATATTGGTGGATGCCTTCTTATCGGGCTATTCTACGGGCTCTCGGAGCGTGGCGGAATAATGTCCGACGGGTTACGCCTTTTCCTCACTGTCGGTTTTTGTGGAGGTTTTACCACGTTTTCGACCTTTGCCAACGAAAACCTGAGCCTGCTGCGCGATGGCGCCTTTCTCTACTTTGCTACCTACACCTCTTTGAGCGTGTTTCTGGGATTACTTGCGGTTTACCTTGGCAACTTAGCCACCAAACTATTCTAGCATGAAACGGGCATGAATTCAGCAACTCACCAACGCCGCTGATGCTTATCATGCGTGCTCCATGCGACCAGTAAAAAAATGTACGCATGAAACTAGGACCTGCAACGCTAATGCGAATATACATTAGCAGCACCGATAAAATTGATCACAAGCCTCTGTACGAGGCAATCGTATTCTTTGCCAAGCAAAATGGGCTGCGCGGGGCAACCGTTTTTAAAGGGGTGATGGGATTTGGATCCAGCAGCAACGTGGTGTCGGCCAGCATGTGGGAGGTTACCGAAAAGCTACCCGTGGTGGTGGAGGTAATCGATAAGCCCGAAAAGATCCACCTCTTTGCCGAGCTGCTTATGCCGATGCTCGAAAAATCGCAGAAGGGTTTTCTGGTCACCACCTCGGCTATCGAAATAGCGCTGGGTGGCCAGGGCAAAAAGCCGTAGCGGGTGGGGTAGGCAATCGCAATAACGTATAGGAAGAAGGGGATGCCAACATAGTTGACATCCCCTTCTTTGTTTCTGATCGATCCGACCACCGGCGTAGCTGCACGAAGGATACCGCGGGTGGTTCTGGATTTTGACCGTCTCCGAACTCCTTTACGGCTAGTTCATCTCAATCACAATCGACGAGTAGCTTGGTAGCGAAACGGTGTAGGTTTTGTCGCTAAGTATTAGCCTTGCTCCACCCTGTTCGGCAACGGGGTTTTTTACCGATGCCAGGTTCAACGCCTGTATTACGGTAGCGAGGTTTACCGTTTTGGTCGATGTTCCAAAGTTGTGCATTACCACTAGCTTTTCGGCATCCTTTTGGCGGGTGTAGTACACCAGCTCGTTGTCGGGTTGTACATTAATATCACCGTATGTCAGGGTTCCCGTAGCTAGTGCCGGGTAGGTATTTCGCAGGGCGAGGAATTTTTTGTACACCGCGTATATCGAGGAGGCATCGGCCTGCTGCTGTGCAAGAGGGGTTACCGTAAGGTCGGTGGAGTAGGTTGGGGTGTGCCAGCGGGTACGGTAGCTGTCGGCACCGCTAGTCCATAGGAATGGTTCGCGTACGCCTTCATCTCCGAGTTTCTTTAAACCTTGCATACCAATCTCCTCGCCGTAGTATAGGTACGGCTGTCCGGGCATGGTAAGCAGCACCGCTGCGGCAACTTTAGCCTTTCCTGCTACCAAGCCTAACGTGCTGAGCGTTCTATCCTCGTCGTGATTCGAGAGCTTGGTGGCGTTAATGTAGGTCGATGAGTAGGTGCTGTATGCGGTGAGGATATCCTGAAAATCTTTAGGGTACCATTTGGCGTAGGTGGTATTGTTGAGGAATTCGGTAAGCTTCCAGTATGCCTTAAAGTTGAAGAGTGCGGGTAGCGATGCGAAGTAGGGGGCAACAACAGGTGTTTCGTCGAGCACCTCACCCACTAGGTAAACGTTCGGGTTGTACTCCTTCATCTTGGTGTAGAAGTTTTTCCAAAAGGCGTAGCCCTCTGCTGCGTTAGGTTCTTGCCAGGCGTGCTTAACGGCATCGAGGCGGAAGCCATCAACCCCCATGTCTAGCCAAAACTTGGCAGCATCGTTAATGGCGGTCACCACCTCGGGATTGGCGAGGTTGAGGTCGGGCATCTGATCCCAAAAGGCGTTGTAGTAGCTGTAGCCATCGCCGTTGTTGTACCATTCCGAAGCCTTATACGTTGACACCGTTGGTACCTTACCCGAGCTGATCCAGCTTTGGATAGATGCTGTTGGTGCAAATAGGTACCAGCTGCGGTAAGGGCTCGACGCGGAGCTCTTGGCATCCTTAAACCAGGGATGCTGGCTCGAGGTATGGTTAATTACAAAGTCGATGATGACCTTTATGTTCAACGATTTTGCCTTGGCCAGCAAGGCTTTGAACTCGGCAATTGTTCCAAACTGGGGGTTGGTTGCCTTGTAGTCGGTAACGTCGTACCCGTGGTACGATGGCGAGGGGTTCATGGGGGTTAGCCAAATGCCCGAAATGCCCAACGAGTGCAGGTACTCGAGCTTATCGGTGATGCCCTTAAAGTCGCCAATGCCATCGCCGTTGCCATCGGCAAACGAGCGGACGAATATTTCGTAGAATACGTCACCTCGGGTTTGTTCATCCCAAGCACGCTGCTCGAATGCGACTGATGGAGGAATGGGCGTAATGATATCTTCTTTCTTAGAGCAGCTTGCAAGTAGTATGATTGCTACTATTGCAAATAGTTTGATCCGCATGTGTTTCTGCTGTTTAGTTTGAACTAAATATGAAGCAATAATAGCGTAGATTGTTCATATTTTTTGGAATAAGCTGCTTGTTAAGATAGAATACAGCCGTGCTTATGCTAATGACGCAAATGCTAATGTAAACGGTGGGGTGGCAAAATGAAAGAAGGCTGCCTTATGGGGCAGCCTTGAGTATTGCCTACTGGTGCTATTCTTCTACTGGTTTTGCTGAAATCGTTGTCGATCGTACAGCAGCCCATCAATAATTTTGGAGTACTGAAGTGCTCGGCTGTCACCATTTTCGGTATAGGCGGTAGTAACCCACTTTTTTGCCTTATCGTAGTCGCCTAACACCTCGTTTGCCAGCGCAATGTTGTAGGCAAGTGCGCCACGCTCTTTTAAATCGGTGGTACTATTATACGCTTGTATCCAAGCTTCCTCTGCGGCTTCCCAATTCTTTGTTAGGGCCAACCTTTCGCCTTTTATTCCAAGAGCACTTTTACCCTTAAACATCAACCGTTGCTCCCAGTAGCTCATGGGTATAAGCTGTTTCGAGAAGTTGGCACCCAAGTCGCGGCTGACATATAGGAGGGCATCGTTCTTTTTAAGCAGCTTGGCAGCCGCTTCGAGATAGGTGCGGGCGCTCTCCTTCCATACCCGGTTATGCCGGTACGAATCTTCGTATATAACCGTGCGATTAAGATTGTTGTAAAGTCGAAATCCTGCGGTAGCAGAAGCGGTTCCTCCAGCATAGAATAGGGGGGTGGCGGTGTTGTTTACCGCTACCTTGTCGCTCGTTTTACTCGCCTTGCTAAAGTTGCCAACGGTAAAGTCGGAGTCGAAGAACTCAAGGGCAAGCACGGCATCGGCTCCAGACAGGCGACAGATATCGCCTACCACATTCCAGCTGAGGTTGGGGCCTAGCTGGGTGCTGGTTCCACTTCCGCTAGCCAGCTCCCTGTCGTACACCGTTACCGTAAAGCGGTTGCTTTGGCAAAGTGCCTGGTTTAGGCCGGAGATGCATTCGCGGGATAGCCTCATATCTTTTCCGGGAAGTTCGCCTGTTAGAATACCTTCGAGAATCGATTTCTCGTTGCCAATCGATCGGTTTACAATGGCAATGCGCTTTACCGATTTGTCTACCGTAATGTTGGCCGGCCGGGCGGTAAGTACCTGCATGTTTCGAGTGCTGCTACATCCTACAAGTAGCCCGATCCCAACAGTTGCCCCAAGAAGCTTCAAAAACTTTCCCATGATGATTCAAAATTTGTTGGCAAATATATTATCTATCTGCCTATAACGAGGCATCTCCTGCAAAAAACATGGTGCAACGCTTCTGCTCCTAATTCGTTGTGGATGGATAGCCTTAGTACCAAATATGATCAGTGGATATGCGTTTCGTTACCTCTCCTGATTCCAGGGAATGGGAGGTTGCGCATTGGGGTGAGCTGTAGGTGTATAGCGGTGGCTGCACTGGCGAATACCTTGTGCTGCAGCTAGGCTTGCATGAGGTGTGACGTGTTTTAGGGAGAGGGCGGTTACTTTTCGAGTAGAAGGTTGGCCTTGTAAATTGAGGAGGTAAGCTCTGCCGAAAATTCCTCGCCAAGGATCTCCTTGTACTTTTCGTAGACATTCACAAAGGCCTTATCGATTTCGCAGCGAAACTTTTTACCCTTGTCGGTTGGGTAGATGTACACCATTCGTCCCTTATGCTCTCGTCTAATAAGCTGCTGCTGGTCGAGCTTTTCAATAAAGCGGGTCATGGTCGAAGGCATTAGGTTCATCTCCTTGCTGAGCTCGGTTTGCGACATACCCGGTTGGGCAACGATTTGCATGATAAGGTAGCCGTACGATGGTGCTACGCCAGTTTGTGCAAAAGCCTCCTCGGCTAGCTTGTTCATGTTACGAACAAGTGAGTTAGCGGTGAAGAATAGGCAGAATTGTTGGAATGATTTATTGCTGTCTTCCATTTCAGAAATTTCCTTAGACAAAGGTAGGAACTCAAGTTGAACATACAAGTAAACAGCTCTATTTTTTCAAAAAATAATTGTTATTTATGGTTAGTAACGGGTTTGGGGAAGCTTCTGTTTTTTTTGCAGCAAATTGTGTTGAGGCTTACCCTCTTAATGAGCGTATAGGGGTAAGCTTGTAGCAGGACGCTATCTCTTAGAGATGAACGTTTAGGGTACGTAGGCGGCTACTGTTGGTGTACAAGATTGTCGACTTACAGGTTGTCTTTTATGGCATTTTATAATCGAGTGCTTTTTTTGCCTGAAGGTAAAATTCCTGTAGTTCCAGCTTTCGTTCGGGGGAGTGCTGGTTCCATTTTACCCCTTCGATTGCTCCTGCCAATCCGTACAGGAGGCATAGGCAGGCACCTGGATCGATGGCCTGTAACCGGATAAAAGCCTGTTCGACTCCGATATTCTGTAGCTCGCTAAACGATCTGATGTCGACTTTAATAAGCTTAGCCTCCGTATCCTTTCCTATGTTGAGCTGCTTTGATAGGTCGCTACGCATATTTTTGAGTGTTAGACGAAGGTGTTTTTAACCCTTTGCGATACGAGAAAGTAGGGAATCCAAATTGCAGCAGCAGCTACCGAGCGAACAACCTCCATGATTCCTCCTTCGGGGTTGGCCGCCAGACGAATTAACGGGTGGAAGCTGGCTATGGCAAAATCGGCAATTACAAAGGTTAGGTTGGCGATATAAAAGGCGATCATGTACTTCGGAAATCGTCGATCTTCGGAGAAGAAGAGTACGAGCAGCACAATGGCGAATACGATAAAGAGCGAGTTTATAACCAGCTCGCCATAAAATAGATTTTTGAATGCCGGGAAGTTGAGCGTAGCCCACTCGCTGGAGTTTATTTGGGGGAGATAGTCTACAATTATTGAGTAAGCTAATCTTATAGGGCTCACAATAAGTCCTATTGCTACCAGTACTAACCAACCTCCAATTCCTTTTGGTTCGGAAGATACCGTTAAGCTTTCATTCATAGGGGTAAGTTTTTTGGTAAACGGATATGTAGGCTTTTAGTACGAAATGCCAATAGAGGAATAGTCCTGCTATCGACCTGTAGAACCAGTAGGATTAACGCCTGCCAGCCTTGTCGCACTCCCAAATATATCGTTTTCTTTTCTATTCACAAGCCGTTTGCCCCCCGGGTGAACGTATCACCGTTCGCGATGCCTAGATAACGGTGGTAGTTTGGGAACCTATTGGAACGTGTAGCAATAGCGATGCGCATTTTTCTTTTCGATAAATGGATTCGGTTTATGCCATATTCACTTATTATTGGGAGTATACCGGAATGGAAGGGGATTTCCTAAGCGACAAGGGGAATATAGGTGGTGTGGAAGTATTGGGAGGAAGCTATTGTTTGGCTTCTATACCGTTCCAATAGATGCAATGCTTACCCGACAAGGTGCCGCACTAAGGAGTTCGGCAGCGCACGATTCGATAGTTGCTCCTGTGGTAATAACATCATCTACAACCAGAATGTACTTGCCCTCCAAAAGAGTGGGATTGGTAACTTCAAAAATAGAGCGTACGTTTTCGAAGCGCTCCACCCGATTCTTTTTTGTTTGGGTGGCGGTGTGGGTGGTGCGGCGAACCAGCTGGGGCATCGGTTTTGCCCCAATCGCATCGGCAACGCCGTTGGCAATAAAGTCGCTTTGGTTGTATCCGCGCTTGCGCATCTTTTTTGGGTGAAGGGGAATTGGCACCACGTAGTCGATGTCGGTGTAAATTTCGTTTGTCTTAAGATGAAGTCCTAGCAGGTAGCCAAGCTTGTAGCCCACATCTGTTTCTCCCTTATACTTTACCTGGTGGATGAGCTTTTGTACCTTGGCTCCCTTCCGAAAGAAGATTAGCGAGCACCCTGCGGTGGCCGGTATTTGGCCCCAAAACTTTTGAGCCATCGGATTATCGTTGTACTCCCAGTAGCGGGTGTAGGGAAGGGTGGCAATGCACTTGGTACAGATGGTGGTTTCGCCCTTTAGCAGGGGATTGCCGCACATTAGGCAGGTGTGGGGATAGAGTAGCGAGAAAAAATCGGAGATCCAGCGCATAGGCCACCAAATATTTGATTTAAGACCCTATGAATTTACAACTTATTGTGCTTTCTTTAAGAAGAAAAAAAACCTATTTTGTCTTCAAATTAGATCTCACATGGAAAGATTCGCAATTAGGGCTTTAAAGTTCACGATTTACTTTTACGTGCTAATGAGCTTGGGTCTGGTACTCTTGTACTTTATGCAAGGCGGCCAAGCAATATCGTTTAAAATATTTGCCGAACAGATAGGCATTTACCGACTTATCATCTTTGGGCTTGCTTTTGGAATTAGCTATCCTTTCATTGGATTTGGCAAGCGTAAAGTTTACCTCAATAAGTCTTTTTTACAAGAAAAGGGGGCAATTACTGATATTATGGCGCAGTTTGGGTACGAGGAAACCTACACAACTGAAACGTCCATCTTCTTCCGTCCTACCAACCGTCTAAAACGTCTGTTCGACCAGTACGAGGATACCATTGAAATTGATCATCACGATAATCCAATCGTTGTAAAAGGGCTTCGTAAGCGAATTATGCGGATCTCGATTTCGATTGAGAGCTATGTCCTAAACGAGAAGAGGTAAAAATAGTAACCCAAGGGTTTTCTTACCATACCGAAGACTGCAGGCGTTTGACCTGTGGTCTTTTTTTTGTTTTTTTTCGTGATACGTGTGTTGTGAGAATCGAGAGTAGCTCCGAGCTGGTTCCTCTTTTTGCGGTGAATTAACGTATGGTGGCAGGCGTGCGGTTAACAATTTGCCCTATAGGCTGTTTATCGACCAAAATATTTGGCATGCTACACAATAAACTGGGGAGGGAGGAGCTGGAACGGCGCCTTGGCGAGGAACCGTTTTCGCGCACCACCATCAGCTTTTACCGATACGTTTGTATTGAAGATCCTTCGGGTTTTAGAGATGACACCTACCGTTCGTTCGAGATGTTGGGATGCTTGGGGCGCGTTTATGTTGCGCACGAAGGCATCAACGCGCAGCTGAGCGTTCCGTCGGTACACCTCGATGCGTTCCTGAACCTGCTCGACTCCGTTGCTCCATTGGCCCACATGCCCATAAAGTATGCTGTCGACGAAGGTGCTCATTCGTTTTTGAAGCTTATAGTTAAGGTTCGACATAAAATAGTGGCCGATGGGCTCGACGATAAGGCCTTCGACACCACCAACGTTGGCACCCATCTCTCTGCATTGGAGTTTCATAATTTGGTAGGGTGTGATGATGTGGTGGTGGTAGATATGCGTAGCAGCTACGAGAGCG
>CAXYUU010000022.1:0-18296 GCA_964292015.1 uncultured Acetobacteroides sp. | reverse complement strand
ATACGGTCGGCCAGAACAACAACCAGAACTATAGCCAGTAGGGGTCGCCACAAATTTTTTCCTTCAGCTTTATAAAACAGGTATATAAAGTACACGTACAGCGGTATGGAAACCAAGGTATGCGATAGCTGCCACATCACCTGATCGAGAAAAGGAGAGTGCAGGCCGTTAATGAAGAAGAGTATTTGCGTGTCGATCCCTAAAAGCCAGCCCATAAAACTATTGGTTGTTAAGTTGTTTCCAAATCAGATCCTTGGGCTCCATAATATGGGATCCCACAAGAGAGCTGATAAAGATATGAGGAATATTTGGCAGGTCAGTTTCCATTTCGGCGATCAGCTCGTCGTCGAGCATGTCCGACTTGGTAATTGCCAAGATACGCTTCTTATCGAGGAGCTCGGGGTTGAACATTTTGAGCTCGTTCACCAAGATTTCATACTCCTTGTGGATATTCTTGCTATCGGCAGGAACCATAAAGAGGAGCATGGAGTTACGCTCGATATGTCGGAGGAACCGGAGTCCTAATCCACGACCTTCGTGCGCACCTTCGATGATACCGGGTATGTCGGCCATAACAAACGACTTTCCATCGCGGTACTCAACAATTCCGATATTGGGCTCGAGAGTGGTAAAGGCGTAATCGGCAATTTTAGGCTTAGCCGCAGATATTACCGAAAGTAAAGTCGATTTACCAGCATTAGGGAAACCCACCAAACCGATGTCGGCAAGAATCTTAAGCTCGAGAATAAACCATCCTTCAACACCGGGCATTCCGGGTTGGGCATATCGAGGAGCTTGGTTGGTAGCGGTTTTAAAGTGCCAGTTACCCAAGCCGCCAATACCACCAGGGGCAATGACCTTTTCTTGTCCTTCTTCGGTTACCTCCATCAGGATTTCACCCGTTTCGGCATCCCGAGCAACGGTACCCAAAGGCACCTCCAGGATTATGTCGGATCCTTCCTTACCGCTACGGCGTTGGCCATGACCATGGTCACCATTGTCGGCGTGGATATGCTTACGATATTTTAAATGGATAAGTGTCCAGTGCTGATGGCTACCACGAAGAATGATGCTACCACCAAGACCTCCATCACCGCCATCGGGACCACCGAACTCAACAAACTTCTCGCGTCGAAAGTGCGAAGAACCTGGCCCACCATTACCTGAGCGCAGAAAGACTTTAACGTAATCTACAAAGTTAGATTGCATGTGCTATTTTTTCGAAAACTAAGATGCAAAGGTACTAATAATAAATTTAGCGAATAAACCTCATCCTATCCGCTATTTAGAGGTGGCGATGGCCACCTGCTCCTTAATGCGTCCTAGAATATGGGCAACCGTACCCGTACCATCGACAGGATAGTACTTGCCCACCTTTTTATAGTAGTCGATTACAACTTCGGTTCGTTCGCGGTAAATTCCAATGCGCTTCTGTATGATGGAGATGTCGCTATCGTCGGCACGATCGGCATCTTGGCCCCTTTTTAGCAGGCGCTGCACCAGCTCGTCCTCGTCGACATCGAGAGAGATGAGCATGGTTACGGTTGAATCAATCGATTTTAAAAGCGAATCGAGCACCTCAATTTGCGCTATTGTGCGGGGAAAGCCATCAAATACCAGCCCGTTTGAATGGCTATGCTCCAGAATTTTTTCCTTTACCAGCTCAACGACCACCTCGTCGGGTGCAAAATTTCCCTTGTCGATACTAATGGCTCTCATTCCTAACTCGGTACCCTTGGCAATCTCCTCACGGAGCATATCCCCGGTTGAAAGATGAACCAGTCCAAACTCTTTGACAAGCATTTTGGCCTGAGTTCCCTTTCCGGCGCCAGGAGCACCAAACAGAACAATATTTAACATTACAAATCACCTAATTACTGAATACTACTCCTCAACCAACGTGTAAATACTCTTGTAATTACGTCCGAGCTCTTCGTAGTCCAGCCCATATCCAACAATAAAATCGTTCGGGATTTCCATTCCGACATAGTCGATCTTTACGTCTTTCTTGTACGCCTCGGGCTTAAACAGGAAGGTGGCGATTTTAATTTCGCGGGGCTGCTGTGCACCCACAACCTCAATTAACTTTTCGAGAGTGGTACCGGTGTCAATAATATCCTCAACAATAACGACCACCCTATCCTTAAGACTTTTGGTAAGCCCAATAAGCTCGTTTACTTTACCCGAAGTAGACGTTCCCTGGTAGGAAGCGAGCTTGGTAAATGATATTTCACACTGAAAGTTGATGTTCTTAAGAAGGTCGGCGGTAAACATGAAGGACCCATTTAACACGCTTAAAAAGACAGGACAATCGGCATCGGTGTATTCGCTATTAATCTGATCTGCAACTTTTTTAACTGCTTCTTGAATCCGATCCGAAGGGATGGAAACTTCAAAGACTTTATCGTGAAGCTTGATACGTTCCATAAGAGGAGTGAAAATTTTAAGTATCTTGCGAAAGTAAGAATAATTGTTCAATTTCAATTTTAAAAGTTAGAACGCATTATGCAACCAAAAGTAAGCATCATTATGGGGAGCACCTCCGACCTTGGCATTATGGAAGAGGCTGCAAAATTTTTGAACGAGATGCAAATACCTTTCGAAATCAACGCACTATCAGCCCATCGCGTACCCGAAATGGTGCTTGATTTTGCCAAAAACGCCCACACAAGAGGCATTAAGGTAGTTATAGCAGGTGCTGGTGGAGCCGCTCACCTCCCCGGTGTTATTGCGGCCCTTACTCCGCTACCCGTTATTGGGGTTCCAATCAAGTCGTCGAACTCAATAGACGGATGGGATTCAATACTTTCGATACTACAGATGCCTTCGGGAATACCTGTAGCAACAGTTGCACTCGACGGAGCAAAAAATGCGGCCATTCTAGCGGCTCAAATTATTGGCACCGGAGATGAGGTGATTTTTGAAAAGATAAAGGCATTCAAAGCCGACTTGGCCAAGAAAATAAGCTCGGCCAACGAGGAGCTTGCCAAGATTAAATTCGACTTTAAAACGAACTAATCGCCTATGTATACTAAGGATGGCATACTGACAAAAATTGTACTGACATGTTCAGCTGCCATCCTTATTCTCCTTACATCGCCAGCCAAGGCACAAATACTTACCGACGTAAGCCCTCGCGGCAGCCGAGCAGCGGCACTAGGCTCCTCATACGTAACGCTCACCGACTTTTGGTCGTCGCTCAACAACCCAGCCAACATTACCGCCCAAACAAACCAGTACACTGCTGGCATCTTCTTCGAAAACTCATACCTTATTAAAGAGCTCAACCTTTCGAGTGTTGGCTTTTCGTACGTATCAAAATACCTCAACACGGGATTATACCTGTCGCGCTACGGCATAAACTCCTACAACCAGGGAAATGCGGCCCTTGTGCTAGGAAAGCACATCTGGAAAAACATAAGTATTGGCGGAAAGATATGCTACCACTACATACAGGTTGCCGAAGGATACGGATCGGTTGCCGCATTTACCGGTGAATTTGGAATAAACGCCCAACTTACCAAGGGATTCACCGCTGCTGCCCATGTTACCAATCCCACCCACGAAAAAATCGGTAACGAGGTAAAGGAAACGCTACCCTCGTCGCTCGTTTTTGGCGTATCGTACAGCACACCTTGGGGGTTTACCGTTTTTACCGACCTCGACAAGTCGCTGGAACAACCGCTAGCCTTTCACTCAGGGCTCGAATGGACTATTTACAAAGGGCTATGCGCGAGAACAGGCTTTAGAACATCGCCCAACCTGCTGAGTTTTGGAATAGGCTACACGTCGACCTTTATCACATTTGACTTTTCGGCTTCGAAACACCCAACGCTGGGCTATTCGCCGCAAGTTGCCACTACCATATGGTTCAACAAAAAAATAAAAAAATAGAGAGATACGGATGAAATGGTTTCTTTATATTTTTTTCCTCGCGCCCTTTACCGCTCATGCACAAACCAACAGCAATGATCCAGTAAAGCAGCTTGTGGATTTTGCCCTAAACATTAACGACGACTCTCCTTTAGGTGTCGAGGAGCTTGCAGCTCATTTCGAGACGCTCCTATCCAACCCGGTTTGCATTAACCAGCCCACCTCCAAGAATATCGATAAGCTAATCGTACTTTCTGATTTTCAGGAGGAGAGCCTTGCAGAATACATTGCCACAAATGGAGTGCTTAAATCGGTAAACGAGCTCCAGTACGTACCTGGATTTGACGCAGAACTGGTACAAATCATCGCACCGTTCATCACCGTAGAAATTCCAGAAAAGAAGCACATCGCACTCTCCGATTTGCAACACATCCACTCAAGCTACATGGTTCGCAGTGCCTATACGATTCAAGATGCCAGAGGATTTTCCGACACATCGAGCAACCGATTTATGGGGAATAAGCTGTACTACGCATTTTCAAGCAATATCAGCTTGGGGAAGAGTGCCATCATCAACATCCACTCCGAAAAGGATGCGGGGGAGCCGGCTACTCTCGCCAGAGGCTACTTTGACAGCTTTGGGGGTAGCATAACCGCTATTAATCCGATAGTACATGTAAGCCGCATCGTAGCTGGCGACTACCGGATAAACTTAGGGCAAGGCCTGCTCTCGTGGGCGGGATTCGCGACCAGTAAAAGTGGCGATCCTTCGCTTTTGAGGAAAAAATCGAGCATAAGCACATGCAAATCATTCGATGAAGCTAACTTTTATAGGGGCGGGGCAATTGAGGTTAGCTACAAACCCCTATCGTTAACCATCGCAGCATCTAACCGATGGCTCGATGGACATCCATCAACCACCGATTCGGCGGGTATTGTACTCCTACCCAACGGGCTCCACCGCACAGAAAGAGAAATACGCTACAGATCGGCAGTACAGCAAGAAATGGTAGCCGCCAAAGTAGGTTATAGCTACAAGCAAAGCGCGATCAACCTAAACTACTTTAGTAAAAGTACCGCTAGCCAGTCGCTGTCGAGTATAGAGCAGGGTACAAGTATTGATTTTTACAGAAAATGGAAGAAGTACACCTGCTTTGGAGAGGTTGCCGTCGACAATAACAGTAACGTTGCAACCTACATAGGAACGAGCGTAAAGTTTAACTACCAAGCCATACTAACCGCATCGTACAGGAAGTACCCTAAGACATTTAGCCTCAAATCTAACAGCTCGTTTGGGGAAAGCTCAAATGCTACCAATGAAGAGGGCATTTATCTTGGTCTGAAAATATCCCCCAAATATCGCTACTCCATACTGGCCTATGTCGACATGTTCCAATCGCCCTACCCCAAGTACAGGGTAAGCAAACCGTCGGATGGTACAGAGGCAGGCATCAGTCTTTCGGGACTTATCGGATCGGAGGTTGAAAGTCGTATTCGATTTAGGTACAAAACCAAAGAGATGGACATAACCCAACCCGCTAGTAGCTATGCGCAAACCGAACGCATCAGCAGCTATAAGAGCGACGCTATGTTCCGCTACATCCCAGATAAAAGGGTGGAGTTTGGATTGAGCGGAACGGTAAACCTATATAAAATAGAGTCGACGAGTCAAAAAGTAGGATATCTCACGTATGCCGATTTTCAGTATAGCCTTGCGAATCTTCCCATAAGGCTATACACCCGATTTTGCACATTTGATGCCGACAGCTGGGATGTTGCCCTTTACTGCTATGAAAATGATTTACCAGGGACATACGCCTCTTCGTCGTTCTACCAAAAAGGGAGCAGGGCATACTTGATGCTGCGGGCAAAGCTGGATAGACGGATAAATATCTGGATGAAGATCGCAGAAACGTTTTACACGTCGGCAACTGCGAGTATTGGTAGTGGCATGGATGAAATTAGGAGTAGCAGAAAAACAGATATCAGATTGCAGGTCACTTTAGATCTGTAGAGATCTAAAGTGGTTTATTCTGCAACTTAATATCTTTAAGCCTAAGCTGAATGGCGGAAACACCCCTAAACGTATTTTCTACAATGGAGTAGCATACCTTAAATGCAGTCCCGTTTTTTAAGCTATCGAAATGGTTGGCAAGGCTAAACCCTATTGCACCAATTGGCTTGTAGGGATTGTTTTCCTGTATCAATTCGAGCTTAAGATGCTCATCTCCGGCACCCACCTTACGTCCATCTCCATTATCGTACACCTCATCCGTAAGGAATACTGGCGACATATTTCCAGGACCAAAAGGTTCAAACTGCTTAAGTATTCGGTAAAACTTAGGGGATATATCTTCGAGATTTAGCCTTGAGTCGATTTCAATTTGAGGAACAAGCATTTCAGGCTTTATCATAGCGCTAACCACCTCTTCAAATCGTTGCGAAAACATCTCTACATTTTCCACTTTTAAGGTAAGACCAGCAGCATACATATGTCCACCAAAATTCTCGAGTAAATCGGAACAAGACTCTACCGCTTGGTAAAGGTCAAACCCCGGAACGCTACGAGCCGATCCTGTAGCAAAGCCGTTATTCGAAAGCGTTAGCACAACGGTTGGGCGATAGTAGGTTTCGATTAAGCGCGAAGCAACAATACCGACAACCCCCTTATGCCAAGTTGGATTAAAGAGTACGGTACTCCTTTTTTTGGCAAATTCAGGGTTACTCTCTAAAACGTTAAATGCGTCGAGGGTAATAGTCCTATCCACATTCTTGCGGTCGTTATTACACTCGTTAATAATGTCGCCCATCTCTCTGGCCACCTCCTCGTTTGGAGCGGTAAGCAAATCGACAGCCGTTTTCCCCGACTCCATACGACCAGCCGCATTAATTCGAGGTCCAATTTTAAAGACAATATCATCAATCGCAATATTGTGATGATCGAGACCTGATATTTTGATAATTGACTTAAGCCCAAAGCCAGGCTTCTCGTTCAGGCGCTTCAGACCGAAATGAGCTAAAACTCTATTTTCGCCAATAACAGGAACGATATCCGAAGCAATGCTGACGGCAACAAGATCTAGCAAACTTTCCAACTCGGAAAATGGGATATCGTACTGTTGGCAGTATCCCTGAAGCAGCTTAAATCCGACTCCGCAACCCGACAAGTCGGCAAACGGATAAGAACAGTCGAGGCGTTTTGGATCGAGCACCGCAACAGCATCGGGGATAAACTCCCCGGGAAAATGGTGATCGCAAATCACAAAATCGATTCCCAACGTTTTGGCATGAGCCACCTTCTCCACGGCTTTAATACCACAATCGAGTGTTATAAAAAGCGAATAGCCATTTTCGGCAGCAAACTCTATGCTCTTAAACGACACCCCATATCCCTCGCTATACCTGTCTGGAATATAAAATGACACGTTGGCATATCTGCTTTTTAAAAACGAATACATTAGGGCAACAGCAGTTGTACCATCAACATCGTAATCGCCATAAACAAGAATTTTCTCGTTATTGGCCATTGCCGAATGTAGACGCTCTACAGCCTTGTCCATATCGGTTAGTAAAAAAGGATCGTGCAAGTCGTCGAGCGAAGGACGAAAAAACGCTTTTGCTTCGTTGAAATTTGTGACCCTACGCTGTGCAAGTAGATTGGCCAAAACAGAATCAATACCCAAAGAGTTAGCCAATTCAGCCACTATTTCAGGATTGCCTTGTTCTTTTAAAACCCATGATTTAACCATCTACTTTGCCTCCGAGCAATTACTTAGATTAGCATTAAAAACTAGCTCAAATTTTTTGGCTACAACCTTTTTTACCTCTTCAAAATCCAACTTCGTACCAAGCTCCTTCTCCATCGAGGTAACCCCCTTATCAACAAATCCACAAGGATTAATGTAGCTAAAGTAATCGAGCTGGGTATTTACATTTAACGCAAAGCCATGCATGGTAATAAAGCGGCTAGCTTTAACCCCAACGGCGCATATTTTACGTGTTTTACCAGGCATATCCGTATCAAGCCAAACGCCTGTAGCACCATCAAGCCGCCCTCCGGTAATCCCGAATTCGGCAATAGTACGAATTATCACCTCCTCAAGCTTGTTGATGTAATTTTTCAACGACACCTCAAACTGTTCGAGATCGATAATTGGATAGCCGACAATTTGTCCTGGTCCGTGGTAGGTAATGTCGCCTCCCCTATCAATTTTATAGAAGGTTGCGCCTATTTTTTCTAATATCTCATTTGAAATAAGCAGATTTGCACCTGCTCCACTTTTTCCTAGAGTGTAAACGTGAGGGTGCTCACACAAAATAAAGCAGCTTCCTCCGCTACCCTTGCCCTCTGTTTTTCGCTGGAGGAGCTGGTTGAAAAGGTCTTTCTGCCGATCCCAAGCCTCCTGGTAGTCAATCAGTCCAAAATCTATATAGGTAACTTCGTTTGTCATCGTTTTAAGGAAGAGTTGTAGATTTAGCAAAACCCTCGAAAGCATGCTCCGCCATGTACGACGAGCGCACAAGTGGGCCACTCTCTACGTATTTAAATCCTTTTTGTAGCGCTAGCTGCTTTAGCTCGGCAAACTTATCGGGATGAATATAGGCCTCGACGGGTAAATGCTTGTGAGAAGGCTGAAGGTACTGGCCCAATGTCAAAAATCGACATCCAACAGCAAGCATATCGTCCATGGCCTGTAATATTTCCTCATCCGTTTCGCCAAGGCCAAGCATTAACGACGACTTAGCCACGGCACCACTTTCGGCAATATGTCGCAGCGTGGTAAGGCTAAGGTCGTACTGCGCACGACTACGAACCGATGGCGTTAAACGCCTTACAGTTTCGAGGTTATGGCCAACGACAGCAGGATTTGCGGCAAGAACGATATCGATAAGCTCTTTGCGACCATCGAAATCGGGAATAAGAACCTCAATAGCAGTATTGGGATTTACTCGTTTAACCTCATTTATTACCAAAGCCCAATGAGCCGCTCCTCCATCAGGAAGATCGTCCCTATCGACTGAAGTGATGACGCAATATTTAACTCCCATTAAGCGTACCGACTGGGCGACACGAGAAGGTTCCTCGCTATCGACAGGAAGGGGGCGACCTGAATGGGTGGCACAAAATTTACACGAGCGGGTACATATTTCGCCAAGCACCATAAACGTTGCGGTACCCTTACCCCAACATTCTCCGATATTTGGACAGCGACCACTACTGCAAATTGTATGCAGGTTGTGCGTCTTCACGGTTTCGCTTGTACTGGCATAATTTTCGCCTTCGGTCAATTTTATCTTAAGCCATTCCGGTTTCCTTAGTCGTTCCTTGTGATTTTCCAAGTTATTACTTTTTAAAGTAGCAAAGTAAGCAAAAAAAAAGAGATGTGCCCGTATCTAAAATCTATCTTAAAACGAGGGAAATGTTAATTGCTCTAAACAAAAAATCCTTTCGTGCTAACTAAATTCTCTTAAATTTGCAGCCACGAACCTTCTTCTTGGATAATGGGTAAACATGTCGAATCGGCTTTTATTCAGCTAAAAAATGCCTGCATTTACGTAATGCTGGTGGCTATACTTTTACCCTTTGCGCCATTTGCGGGGTATGCCATTAAAACAGACGACGAAGGCTTTGTAACCATACCTAAACATTTAAGAACAGCATCCCAAAAATCGGCCTACCTCCAGCACCTACTCGACAGCGCCTTCTTAACTCAAAACGACACCTTAGCCTCCCCTACCTTTGCCAAGATGGGAGAAATCAAAAACCAAGGGGCCTACTATAAAATCTCCATTTCGTACTTCAATAAGTCAACCTACTTTGCCCGTTTAACCAAAAACAAAGCGCTCATTGCCAACAACTACAACCGCATTGGGGTATCCTACCGTCAAATCGACGAGCTCAAAAATGCGTACATCTACCATAATAAGGCTCTAAACTCGGCTTTGGAGATTAAGAATTCGAGGATACAGGAATATGCACTTAACGGAATTGGCAACATCCACCTGGTGCTTAACCAACCCGATAAGGCAATCGGCTACTTTCGGGTATCACTAAAGCTCGCCCAAACAAGGGGGAACCTACTGGGCATCGCCATAAATTCGGCCAACATAGGAAAAGCCTACACGCTAACAGAAAACTACCCCTTGGCAATTAGCTACTACTGCAAATCGTTGCGGGTAAATAAGCAGCTAAACAACCGGCGAGGAGTACGAATCTGCTATTCTGAAATTGGCGATATCTTTCTAACGACTAACCAAATCAGCAAGGCTATCGCCTTTGCCAAGCTGTCGCTATCGGAGAGCGGATCGTCAGAGCCCATCGACTCGGCCAGCTTCTACCTCACCATTTCCCGCATCCATCTTACCCAGAAAAAGTACGCCCTCGGCGAAGCGAATGCCCAAAAAGCCGCACGTATTGGGCTACGAATAGACTCGAAGAGTACAGCACGTGATGCGTACAGCCTTCTTTCGACCATCTACCAAAAAATGAATAGGAGCGCCTCCTACCTAAAATACTACGAGCTAGCCCTAAAGTATCGCGATTCAACGAGTAGGGAGCATGCCCAAAAGCAGGTTGCCGACCTACAGCAAATATCCGATATCGAACGAAAGGATTTACAGATAAACCAGCTAACCAACGAAAGTAGGATCAAGAAGCTAGAAGGGTCAAGAAGGGAGCACAGCCTCATTATTGTAGTACTCTGCACAACGTTGGCCATGATGATCACCTTCCTGTTATCGAAAAAGATTACCCGAAAGGCGATTCGAACCTCCAACGATTTTGAGCTAAAGCTGCTGCGGTCGCAAATGAACCCCCACTTCATTTACAACTCGCTGAACTCCATTCAACGATTCATCTGGTCGAATAGTCCCGAACAGGCATCGGTATACCTATCGAACTTTTCGATGCTGATGCGCAAAACGTTGGAGTCGATGCAGTACGACCACATTTCCCTATCAAAAGAAATTGAGTTTTTGGTGCTCTACCTCGAGCTCGAAAAGCAACGATTGTCGAACGGATTCGACTACACCATTACCCTGGCCGAGGGCCTTAATGCCGAAGACATCAACATTCCACCCTTAATTATCCAGCCATTTCTCGAAAATGCCATCTGGCATGGCATTGCCCCCCTCCTACAGAGCAACAATGGCGCAATTTCGGTTAACTACTCCATTAACGGCCAATTTGTAACAGCGCAAATTGAGGATAACGGCATTGGGGTGTCCCGCTCGAAAATCATCAAGGCTTCGCGCCCCAAAACGCACGATTCGGCAGGAGTAAACCTGACAACCGAAAGGCTCCAAATGATCTACAAGACCAACAACATCGACCATTTTAACGATATCACAATAACAGATAACTCGGAGCAGGATCCGAACCGCCACGGTACCACCGTAATCGTTCATATACCCTATACAGAAATATACTAACTATGATAAAAGCCCTAATACTCGACGATGAGGAGAGCTGCATCGACATCATCTCGATTATGCTCGAAAAAAAGTTTGGCGACGAAGTTAAGGTTGTGGCCAAGTGCACCTGCATAGAGCAGGCAGTGGAATGCATGGAGCTCTACAACCCTCAGATGGTTTTCCTCGACGTGGAAATGCCCCATGGCACCGGATTCGACTTCCTGCTAAACACCAAAACACACCGCTTTCACGTGGTATTTATTACCGCTCACGAAAGCTACGCGCTAAAAGCCATCAAGTTTAACGCCATCGACTACATCCTAAAACCCATCAACCTGATCGAATTTGAGGCTGCTGTCAACAAGATTCTGACCCGAATTAAAGCGGACATAGCCATATCGGTTCCCGAAATTGGCAACCTGCTCGACAACCTTCGCAACCTAAACTCCGACTCGAAGAAGGTAGCGCTGATTAGCACCAAGCAAACCACATTTGTGGAGGTGAAGGAGATCATACGCTGCGAGTATGTCGACCCGAACACCGTAATTCACCTTACCGAAAACCGGGTACACTTCAGCACCAAACCGCTCAAAGATTTCGACGAAATGCTGAGCGAGTACAACTTTTTGCGGGTAAACTCCTCGTCGATTATTAACCTCAACCACGTTAAGGCCTACATCAACGGAGTTGGCGGTTTTGCCGCCATGAGCGACGGGGTACAGGTGGAAATATCGCGCAGAAGGAGGTTAGAATTCATCGATCGAACGACAAAAATCTAGCGCCGCCGACCACTTATCCCCCGAATCATGCCAGAAATCCGCAAAATAATACCACCTACCAAAATAGCTGCCTTTTTATAGAAGCAGTATATGCCGATTGTATACTTTTACACCAACGGCTTACCTCTTAAGCCTCTCTTCTCTCCGTACTCGTATTGAGGAAGAATCATAGCAGCAGCGCACCTAACGTATACTGCTGCTAACAAATTAATCCAACAGCCAGTAGGAAAGGGCCACCGTGAGGTCGCCCTTTCCTCATTTTAGCAACCTCCCCCAATACCTCCGAAGAAGTTCTGCAAGCCTAAAGGCCGCCAAACCTCCCACCAGCACTCGACCGTGGAAAACAACCGATTGGTGCCCGCTTACCAGCTCCTGGAAATACACACCAATCGATTGGTGTCCGCTTCCGAACTCCTGGAAATGGAAAACAACCGATTGGTGCCCTCTCACCAGCACCTGGAAATGCAAAGGAAGCGGTCGGTGTCCACTTACCAGCTCCTGGAAATGCAAAGGAAGCAGTCGGTGCCCACCTACCAGCACCTGGAAATGCAAAGGAAGCGGGGAGTGCTTACCGCTTAAAGATATCGTTATACGCCCTTTCGGCCAGGTACGACGAGCGTACCAGCGGGCCACTCTCCACAAAGTCGAACCCCTTGGCCAGCGCCACCTCCTTGTAGTGGGCAAACTTTTCGGGGGCAACAAATTCGACCACCCGCAAATGCTTAAAGGTGGGCTGTAGGTACTGCCCTAGGGTCAAAATTCGGCAACCGGCAGCCAGCAAGTCGTCCATCAGCTCGTACACCTCGTGGTCGGTTTCGCCCAGCCCCAGCATGGCCGACGACTTGGCCACAAAGCCGGCATCGGCAATGTACCGGATGGTCGCCAAGCTCACCTGGTATACGGCGTGGCTCCGCACCTCGGAGGTTAGCCGCCTGACGGTTTCGATGTTGTGCGAAACCACATGCGGACGGGCATCCAAAACCCGCTGAATAAGGCAGGCGTTGGCATGAAAATCGGGGATAAGCACCTCGATGCCGACCGTCGGATTGAGCTCGCGCACCTTGGTGATGGTGCGGTACCAGTGCTCGGCCCCCTCGTCGGGCAGGTCGTCGCGGTTAACCGAGGTTATCACGCAGTACTCCACCCCCATCAGCTTAATCGACTTGGCCACCTTAAGCGGCTCGTAGCGGTCGAGCGCATCGGTCTTGCCGATTTTGGTGGCACAAAAACCGCACGACCGGGTGCACACATCGCCCCCAATCATAAACGTTGCCGTACCCCGCCCCCAGCACTCGCCAATGTTGGGGCACTTCCCGCTCTGGCATATGGTGTTTAGGTTATGATCCTGAACAATGGCGGCCGTTTTCGCATAGCGTACGCCATCAGTCCGCTTAATTTTCAGCCAATCGGGCTTGGCTATCCTCGATGTTGTAAAGTCGCTCATTATATTCCGCAGATTTAGTAGCTAAGCGAGGTATTCCCTACCTCAACGCCGTATTTTAAGGGGGAGGCCCAGCCATCCCGTCCAAATTAATGAGCAACGAACATCCATCAGCCTAAAAAGTTTTAAAGACATTAGCTAAAGAGGACTAGATTAGGCGGTAAACGCCCCACATTGGCCCATGTAAAGCAAATGTTGGAATACTATTAATTGCTATATTTGCCACTTAAACAAAATTGTCAATCTCAAGATGATCAATTTAGACTTAAGCGAACAGGAAATTATACGCCGCAACTCTTTGGAGGAGCTGAGAAATATGGGCATCAACCCGTATCCAGCCGAAGAGTTCGAGATTAATACCAACACCGAAGAGATAAGCACCCTGTTTGATCCTGAAAAAGGCAACTTTCAGGAGGTAAGCATCGCCGGTAGGATGATGACTCGCCGAATCATGGGCAGCGCCGCATTTTTCGAGTTTCAAGACGAAAAGGGTAAGATACAGGTATACGTACGCCGCGACGACATTTGTCCCGAGGGCGACCCAACCATGTACAACACCTTCTTCAAGAAACTTCTAGACATTGGCGACATTGTTGGCGTTAAAGGTTTTGTTTTCATCACCAAAACCGGAGAACTTTCCATTCACACCAAAGAGCTTAAGCTTCTATCTAAATCGCTTCGCCCCCTGCCCGTTGTTAAGGAAAAAGAGGGCCAGGTATTTGACTCCTTTAGCGATCCGGAGCAGCGCTACCGCATGCGCTATGTCGACCTGATTGTCAACCCACAGGTAAGGGAAGTATTCATTCAGCGGGCGAAAATCATTCGCACCATGCGCGAATTCTTCGACACCAAGGGCTACCTCGAGGTGGAAACCCCCATCCTTCAGCCAATACCTGGAGGTGCAACGGCAAGGCCATTCACCACGCACCACAATGCGCTCGACATACCCCTGTACCTTCGTATTGCCAACGAACTTTACCTTAAAAAGCTAATCGTTGGTGGATTTGAAGGCGTTTACGAGTTTGCCAAAGATTTCCGTAACGAAGGAATGGATCGTACCCACAACCCCGAGTTTACGGTTATGGAAATATACGTGGCCTACAAGGACTACTTCTGGATGATGGAGTTCACCGAGCAGATGCTCGAAAAGGTGGCCATGACGCTACACGGAAAGACCCTTATTCCGGTTGGCGATAAAATGATTGACTTTAAGGCTCCATTCCGTCGCATCACCATGCTCGACGCCATTAAGGAGTACACCGGAATTGACATTTCGGCGATGAGCGAAGAGGAGATAAGAACCGTTTGCAAAGATCTTGGCATTGAGGTTGACCAGACCATGGGTAAGGCCAAGCTGATCGATGAAATTTTTGGCGAAAAGTGTGAAGGCAACTTCATCCAGCCAACATTTATCATGGACTACCCCATCGAGATGTCGCCACTTTGCAAGCGCCACCGCAGCAACCCAGCCCTCACCGAGCGATTCGAGCTCATGGTGAACGGCAAGGAGCTCTGCAACGCCTACTCGGAGCTAAACGACCCCATCGATCAGCTGGAGCGATTCCAGGATCAGATGAAGCTTTCGGAAAAGGGCGACGACGAGGCCATGTTTATCGACATGGACTTTGTGAGAGCGCTTGAGTACGGCATGCCCACCTGCTCCGGTATGGGAATTGGCATCGATCGCCTCACCATGTTCATGACCAACCAACCCTCCATACAGGACGTCCTCTTCTTCCCGCAAATGCGCCCGGAAAAGAAGGCGGCAAAAGACGACGCCGCGGCCTACACCGCCATAGGTGTTCCCCAAGAGTGGGTTGCGGTAATCCAAAAGATGGGCTACCTCACGGTTGAATCGATGAAAAAGATTCCGGCAAGCAAGCTGTTCAACGACCTGTGCGGCATGAACAAGAAGCTCAAGCTTGGCTTAACCATCCCAACAGCCGATACGGTTAAGGGCTGGGTGGAGGCCTAAACTAAAAATAACGCAAAAGGCACTTAACGGTGCCTTTTGTATTATCTACAAATCCTTTGGTAAACAAACAAGCATAACAACGAGCATTAACGTACCTTTATCGCTCGTTTTACTGTAAATTTACACGCAAAATCGACATCGATGCACCAAAACGCCAAATCAAAAAGAATCATACTCGTAGCACTAGTGGCTATCGGCATCTTTATGATGGCCAGCTGCGCTGCCTCTAGTCGACCAGGATCGTCAAATAAAAAGAAAGCTTGCGATTGCCCAAAGTACAACGTTAAGCGATTTGGTGAGCCTAAAAAGCACTACTAAACATCACCTATGATGCAACGAAAAAGTAATATTTCCATCTCCCCCACCTCGCGTTACGCTGTTCTTGGAAGCGGAAGTTGGGCTACCGCCATTGTGAAAATTCTGAGCTACAGCATCGATTCGCTTGGCTGGTATGTCAGATCGGAAGAGACCCTCAAGCACATCGAGAAATTTGGCCATAACCCCAAATATCTCAGCTCGGCAAATATCGACACCAACAAGGTCTGGCTAACAAACGACATTAACCGGGTTATCGAGGAATCAGATGTGCTGATAATTGTTATTCCATCAGCATTCATGGTCGATACCCTTAAGAACATTACGGTTTCGATTAAAGATAAGTTCATCGTTTCCGCAGTAAAAGGGATTGTCCCCGACAACAACCTCACCATTGCCGAATACTTCAACCAGCACTACAGCATCCCATTCGACAATATTGGCGTGGTTACCGGCCCCTGTCATGCAGAAGAGGTTGCGCTAGAGCGCCTATCGTACCTAACCTTAGCCTGTAAAAGTCGCGAAAACGCACAGCTGATCGCCAACAAATTTGAGTGCCACTTCATAAAAACCACCACAACTACCGACATCTACGGGGTCGAATATGCTGCGGTGCTAAAAAATATCTACGCCATAGCATCGGGCATTTGCCACGGATTAGGCTACGGCGATAACTTTCAGGCGGTACTCGTATCAAATGCGCTACGCGAAATAAAACGCTTTCTCGACTGCACCTACCCCAGCAAGCGTAACGTAGATACATCGGCCTACTTAGGCGACCTGCTGGTTACCTGCTACTCCAACTTTAGCCGCAACCGCACTTTTGGCAATATGATTGGCAAGGGGTATACCGTAAAAGCGACCATGGCCGAAATGAATATGGTTGCAGAAGGCTACTACGCCGCCAGCTGCATACACTCCATAAACGACAAGTATCACGTAAGCATGCCCATTGCCGATGCTGTTTACAACATCCTTTACCAAGGGGCAAATCCTAATCCAACGATTAAAAAGTTGGTCGACCAGCTCAAGTAGAATTTAATGAAGAGAGTGACTATAATTTCAACAAACAAAAGACTAACACAATGGTAAAAGTCAACGTAGATCTCAGCAAAACCGCACCATTTGCGACGACTCAGGAGATTGAAGGATTGAGCCAACTTGCAAAGAAGAGCAACGAAGCACTACACGAAGGCACAGGAAAAGGTAACGACTTCCTTGGATGGGTTAACCTCCCATTCGAAATCACCAACGAGCAGATTACCGATATCAATCAAACGGCAGCAACCCTTTCTAAGGATGTTGATGTTGTTGTTGTTATTGGAATTGGAGGCTCATACCTTGGCGCAAAATCGGTTATCGACAGCTTATCCAATAGCTTTAGCCCTTATATAAAGGGAACACATCCGCACATAGTATATGCAGGTCAAAATATAGGCGAAGACTACCATGCCGAGCTACTCGACTACCTGAAAACTCAGTCGGTTGGCTGTATCGTAATATCAAAATCGGGAACTACAACCGAACCCGCTCTCGCATTCCGACTAATCAAGCAGCACATCGAAGAGAAGTATGGCAAAGCAGAGGCAAAACGCCGTATTGTCGCCATTACCGACGAATCGAAAGGCGCGCTACGCCAGCTCGCCAACATCGAGGGCTACAAAACATTCGTTATCCCCGATAATATTGGTGGACGATTCTCCGTCTTAACGCCAGTTGGTCTTCTACCAATAGCTGTTGCAGGTTTCGACATTGCAAAACTTGCTGAAGGCGCAAAACAAATGGCAGAGCAATGTAAGCCAGCTGTCGCTTTTGCTCAAAACCCAGCCGAACAGTACGCCTCTGTACGCAACGTCCTTTACAGTAAGGGTAAAAAAATTGAAATGCTCGTAAACTTCAACCCCAAGCTACACTTTATGGCAGAGTGGTGGAAGCAGCTTTACGGCGAAAGCGAAGGCAAGGAAAACAAAGGACTCTTCCCTGCATCAGCCGATTTCTCTACCGACCTTCACTCAATGGGCCAGTACATTCAAGAAGGTGAAAGAATACTATTCGAAACATTCCTTGCTATTGAAAAGGTAAACCGCGACCTTCGCGTACCAGCCGACAAGGAAAACCTCGACAAGCTAAACTTCCTTGCCGATAAGCATATCGACGATGTAAATAAGATGGCCGAACTAGGAACCATCATAGCCCACATCGACGGAGGGGTTCCGGCAATCCGCCTAAATATCGAAAAGATTGATGAGCTAAACCTTGGAGGTCTTATCTACTTCTTCGAAAAAGCATGTGGAATTAGCGGGTATATGCTCGACGTTAATCCATTTGACCAACCTGGCGTTGAAGCCTATAAAGCAAACATGTTTGCACTGCTCGAAAAACCTGGATTCGAAGAAGAAGGGAAAAAGACCAGAGCTAGACTATAAAAAAGGAGGCAAAGGCCTCCTTTTTCTTTTCTTTATTTTTCATTGTGTTTGAGTATTTTTAGTTTCTTCGATGA
>CAXYUU010000021.1:0-18543 GCA_964292015.1 uncultured Acetobacteroides sp. | reverse complement strand
TTCCTTTTTTGCTGCTTTGCTTTCCTTTATCGTTAGAATAGGGTCTTCCTATGGCGTATTGGTATCCTTTTAGGCCGGTTTGTTTTCTTTTTTTGTTGCTTTGCTTTCCTTTTTCGCTAGGTTAGAGCCTTTTTACGGCGTACTGGTATCCTTTTTTGTTGGATTGTATTCCTTTAATGACTATTTGGTTTCCTTTAGCGTCGGTTTGTATTCCTTTCACGCAGAAAGGTGTTCCTTTTTTGCTAAAATGGATCTGTTTAAGGCTAAAAGCAATGCATTTTGTGGACTTTGCCTGCCAGTCTATTTCCTTCGGGTTTGGCTCGAAGCCTTATGGAGCCACGTTACTTCGATTTTTGGGTACCGCTATGGAAAGTTGGTCATACAATCGTTGGTAACGGTGGCTATAGTTAGAATGGGGCTATATACATGCCCTTATGGAAAGAAGGATACCTTGTCTTCGATTTGTGCAACCGTCTTCTATTGACCGAAAGCTCTTCCATAGTTGTTCCAAAACCGTACCTTTGCCCTATGAGCACATCAACCCCAACATTGCTATCGAAAACCATTCGCACATTAGCGTCTAGCCTAGGCTTCGACGCGGTGGGCCTTGCCCGTGCCGAAAGGCCCGATGGCGAGGCCGAGCGCCTGCGTGGGTGGCTGGATGCGGGCTACCATGCCGACATGGCGTGGATGGAGGGGCATTTCGACAAGCGGGTCGATCCGACGCTGCTGGAGGAGGGAACCCGCTCTGTGGTGGTGGTGCTATTCTGCTACAAGCCCGAAGTGGTTCAACCCGCCAACGCGCCGCAGATTGCCAAGTACGCATACGGCAACGACTACCATGAGGTGGTTAAGGATAAGCTTTGGGAGCTGCTATCGCGAATTAAGGAGGTAATGCCCCAGGCCAATGGCCGTCCGTTTGTCGACTCGGCACCGGTAATGGAGCGCGCTTGGGCCGAACGTGCCGGGCTGGGGTGGATAGGTAAGCACTCACAGCTGATTAACCGGGAGCTGGGGTCGATGTTCTTTATCGGTACGCTGCTGCTGAACCAAGAACTCGACTACGCCACGCCCGTAAAGCCATCGTGCGGGGCGTGCACGCGTTGCATCGACGGATGTCCAACCCGGGCCATTGTTATGCCTAAGGTGGTAGATGCTCGGAGGTGCATATCGTACCAAACCATCGAGAATAGGGGGGAGATCCCCCCCGAGCTGCAGCCGCTGATGGGCAACCGTGTGTTTGGATGCGACACCTGTCAGGATGTATGCCCGTGGAATGCCAAGGTGGCACCGCATCACCATGGCGAGCTGGTCCCACGCGAGGCCATCCTCCACTACACCAGCGAGCAGTGGCAGGCGATAGACCAGGTGCAGTTTTCAACCATCTTCCGTCACTCGGCCGTTAAGCGTACTAAGCTAAGTGGCTTTACCCGAAACCTTGCGGTGGTAAGGGAAAATATGGAGGTGCGGGGCGATTGATACGCTGCCCTTTTGGGGCGCCGCTGCAATCCAATAACGATACCGACCCAAGGCGTTGCCGTTGGGGTGATGTATACTAGGTTTTCAGCCTGTTTCTGAGAGGGGATGTTTATGGTTGATGAATCGTATTTCAATTGCGAAGATCGTCGTTGTCATTCAAACAGTTTAGTCGGATTAAGCGCCACGAAGTGGCAATATATACTAGCCCAAGGCATCACCTTGGGGAAACAAAGTCCACATTTTTTAGCGCCGCGTAGTGGCAACATACCAATTGGTTATTAAATGAAATTAGCGTCATGTCAATACTAGCAACCAACAAGTTTCAAACCGAGGTGTCGCTGCCCTGCTTCGAGGCACGGGTGGGTTACCAGCATCCGTTTCTGATGATGGGCTCGTGCTTTGCCACCAACGTGGGCGAGCGGCTCATTCGCCTTAAGCTACCCGTGATGGTTAACCCTTTTGGGGTGATCTTTAACCCGCTATCGGTGGCCTCGGGAATCTCGATGCTGGCCGAGGGGCGGCAGCTGGTCTCCGACGACCTCTTCGAGCAGCATGGCGTGTGGAACAGCTATACGCACCACTCGTCGTTCTCGTCGGTCGACCGCGAGGAGTGCCTGCAGGGCATCAACCAGTCGTTGGCCTCGGGGAGCATCATGCTGCGCGAGTCGTCGCACCTGGTTATCACGCTGGGCACCTCGTGGGTGTACCGGCTTAAGGAGTCGGGCGACGTGGTGGCCAACTGTCACAAGACAAATGCATCGGCATTCGACCGTTTTTTTGTAGATAGCCGTCCGGCCGCCGATGAGCTTGGGGAGGCTATTGCCGCTGCGCGGAAAGTTAACCCCCACTTAAGGGTTATACTTACCGTTAGCCCCATCCGTCACATTAAGGATGGCTTGGTGGAGAATCAGCGGAGTAAGTCGTCGTTGATAATGGCCTGCCATGCGTTGTGTGACGAGTTGGAAGGGGTAAGCTACTTCCCCTCGTACGAAATTATGATGGACGAGCTGCGCGACTACCGCTTTTATGCCGACGATATGGTGCATCCATCGGCCTTGGCCGTGGATATTATCTTCAAGAAATTTGTGCATTCGGCCATAAATGCCCTATCGGTGGAAGCCATGGAGGAGGTTGATAAGATTGTCCGTGCGGTAGAGCATGTTCCGTTTAACACCCGAGGTGCCGAGTACCAAAAGTTCTGCGCTTCGATGGCGGCAAAGGCTCAGCAACTGGAGGCGAAGTACTCTTTTTTAGATTTTTCCAACGAGATTGACCACTTTAAAAAGTAGTAAGCCACTATCTTTTTCACTATACTTGCACTACAAATCGTTTATCAGTAAATGGCCAAGAAAGCAGCAAAGGCAACATCGCCTATCGAATTTGCCTGTCCATCGTGTAAGGCAGAGTTGAAACCAACATTTGGTACCATAACCGGCATATCGCCACAGAAGTGTAAGTGCGGTAAGTTTCTGGTGGTATACCTCTGGTTTGCGGCTACCATTTGGGGCATGTGCATAGCCGTTTGGTATGCCGTTTTCCTTCTGTCGGGGGTTATCCTACCCCTAATTGTTCAAATTATTCTCCTACCCGTTTGGATGTTCTACGGCTACCGTCTAACCCGCAAGGTGATGTTCCGATTTGTGAAGGCCAAGGAGATGAAGTAGCGGCAACCCTACGTGGTTGCCCGTACCTACCGTTTATCCCGCAAGGTGATGTTCCGTTTTATATAGCTTAAGAAGAAGACGCACCGGCAACCCTACGTGGTTGCTTGTACCTACCGTCTATCCCGTAAGGTGACGTTCCGTTTCGTATAGCTTAAGAAGATGTTGCGTCGGTAACCCTATGTGGTTGCCCGAAAGGTAGTCGCTTTAGAAAGGTTTCATACCAATATTTTCCCCTGCTCCACTTCTCCCTCCCTGAAAATTCGAGCTACCTGACGCATATGTTGGGAATCGGATCTCTCCTACCTATTTTTCAATATCTTTAGCCCTCGTTTACTAAACAGGTTATACTATATGAGAGCTATACGTACATGGGGCGCCATCGCGCTCGGGTTGCTACTTCCGATACTTTCGGCAAACGGGCAGTCGGCAAAGGCACCCAAGTGTGCAACCGTTGCCTTCTATAACGTCGAGAACCTTTTTGACACCGAAAACGATCCTAAAGTTAACGACGACGAGTTTACTCCAACGGGTGCAAACCTGTGGACGCTCGATCGCTATGCGGCCAAGCTGAAAAACTTGGCGTCGGTTATTGGGCAAATAGGCGATGGCAAGGGTGGATTTCCGGTAGCGGTTGGTCTTGCCGAGGTGGAGAACCGTAAGGTGGTGGAGGATTTGATTGCCACCAGTCCGCTTTCGGATGCCAAGTACGGTATCGTACACTTCGACTCGCCAGATATTCGAGGCATTGATGTAGCCCTCATCTATTTGAAAAATAGGTTTAAACCGGTACGTACCTACGCTGTACCTTTTGTAAATGCCGAAGATCCTAACTTTAAGACTCGCGATGTGCTGGTTGTATCGGGTAAGCTCGATGGCGAGCTGGTGCATTTTGTGGTTAACCACTGGCCTTCGCGCCGTGGTGGCGACGAGAGCGCAACTCTTAGGGGCGGTGCCGCCTCCAACACCCGTTCGGCAGTGGATGCCATTCTGAAAAAGGATCCTAAAGCAAAGGTTATCGTAATGGGCGATCTCAACGACAACCCTACCGACGAATCGTTGCTCAAAGAGCTGAAGGCAAAGGGAACCACCAACGGGTTGGCAAAGGATGAGCTCTACAATCCCATGGTGTCGTTGTTCGAATCTGGCATTGGTACGTTGCCCTACAAGGGGGCGTGGAATTTATTCGACCAGTTCATCGTTACCCAAGGTTTTTTGAATGCGGCTAAGGGATTTAAGTTCGACTATGCCAGGGTGTATAGTCCCGAATTCCTAAAGGAAAAGGAGGGTAAGTATGCGGGTAACCCGTATCGCACCTATGCAGGGAAAAAGTACCTGGGCGGCTACAGCGATCACTTTCCGGTTTACATGACAATAAGTAGAAAGTAGGCATATAAAGAGAGGGGCTTCCTGCTAGGATGCCCCTCTCTTTTTGACGTATATTGTTTACCTCTCCCTACTGTAGAAGTCTTGTCCATTCTTAATGTCGTCCATCTCGGAGCGGTTGTAGCTCCAACTCATAACGGTGCTAATAACGGGTGCTACGATTTGGGCCATCTTCTTTTGCCCATCGCCACCGGGATGACCTGCGGCTCCATAGTCCTTGTCGAGCGATAGCAGCGCTTTAGGGATACCTATAAAGGTGATGTGCGAATCCTTGTTTGCTATCCTCTGAATTTCTACCATCTCCTTTACGTAGCTGTAGCAGGGTTCGTCAATCATTGGTCCTACGATGCAGAATATCTCGGTTTGAGATCCGTAGGCAGTCCTTATGCTGGCAACAAGCTTAAGATACCCATCAATGAAAAGAGGCTTGTACGGTTGCGGTTGGGTGGAGTAGTCGTTGGTTCCTAGGTTTAGGATTACGGCATTTGGGATGTACCGTTTGAAATCCCAGCTAATGGTCGAGTCGGAATCGTACGTGCGGCTAAAGAGCTTGGGAATGGTGGCCTCCTGTGTCGAAACCATATGCCTATCGTTATAGTTGCGGATAACCCCTCGACCCGATCGGGCTACCAGGTTGGCATCGGCATCGAACGCTCGCGTTAGCACGTTGGCGTAGCTAAGGTAGCCGTTCTCTGTTTCTGGCGAAAACTTCGAATCCTTACTCTTCGATTCAGTTCCAAAGGCACAGGTGATGGAGTTGCCTAAAAACTCCAGCTTTCTGGATTTGTAAAGTGGTGCTGCATCGAGGTTTTTGGCATTGTTGTCGAGAATAAAACCCATAAATTCGGCTGGGCGATTGTCTAGGTTTTCAGTCCTCTTGAATAGCACCACCTTGTGCGGCTGCTTCTTCGAGAGTTTGCTGGCCAGTATGATGGTGGTGTCACCAATAGAGGAGAAGATGGCCTGCCTACCATTGGCATCTACCGTTGGTTTTCCATCGATAAAGGCTTGGAAGTAGGTTTGGGTCGATCCTTTTAACTTAACAGCCACGCTGCTGCTGCTGGTAAACTTCATGGTAAAGCTAACCGCAGGGTAGTCGAACCTATACCGTTCGGGGTTCGAGGTGTCAACCCGTCCTTGAACTTTAATGCAGGAGCTGCTTGGTGGTACTACCTGTTGTGCGTATGCGCTAAGTACAGAGGCTATACCTATGCAAAGTGCTAAGGTTGTTTTTTTTAGCATTTGTGGCTGATTGTGATTATATAGTAGCCAAAAGTAGAATAAATAATTTGACGAGCGACTACTCGTCTAACCGTTTTAAGAGCTCGAGCCCCCATTGCCATTTTCCATAGCCCGATGCTGGGTTTATGTGCCCTGCTTTACCAAGGTTTACGAACTCGCTACCCCAACATTCGGAAAAGGCCGCTGCTCGGTCGTAGGTAATATAGGGGTCGTTAAAGCTGGTAACCAGTATCGACGAGAAAGGGAGTTCTATTGCTGGGAGTGGATCGAAACCAACGATTCCAAGAGGGGCCGAAGGAGCCTCGGTGTCGCAAGGTGCTACCAGAAGTGCGCCTTTGATGTATCGGTTGTAGCGTTCGGCCCAAAAGGCAAGGGCAATGCAGCCTAAGCTGTGGGCAACTATAATTACCTCATCGGCATCGTACTTGCTAACCTCCCTTTCAATGGCTTCTACCCAGTCGTCGCAGTCGGGCGCGGTGGTCCAATCGAGCTGTTCTATGCGTTTAAATCCAAACTCCTTTTCCCAAAGGGTTTGCCAGTGGTTTTCTCCCGAACCTCCATGTCCTGGCAGGATTAGTATTGTTGAGCTATATTCCATACTATTTAAATTTTTAAGACTAGAGAGTCCTATAGAATAACTTTGCTGTACTACTTAATGCTATACAATCTGATTACAGCCGCCTAAAATACCTATTTTTGTTAAAATTCAAATAGACGGAAGCGCTATTAAGGCAAATAAATATAAATATCTACGAGCTGACGGATTGAAGTGAACTGTTTGGATCTTTTTGAGTTTATATGGCTACTTTTGAAGTGAAAATGAGGCAGCATACTAAAATAGGATCGTGGATTGCAGCAGTTTTGCTGTGCGTCTTCCTGCTGCCTTTTGTGCTGAAGGGGGTACACCACCACGAAATTGAGTATCAGCGCATCGACCGATCGGCTGTATGCGTGCATACACCGCAGGAGACCTGCGATATTTTTCAATTCGAGTACCTTTCGTTTCTGGTGGTCGGTTTTAATCCCCATCTCCTTCTTACTCCTGTCACATTTCGTTGGGAGGCATCGCTGGTGCAGCTTCGGTTTACTCCCCAAACAATCTACTTTCAGCTTCGGGCTCCACCTGTGCAGGTTTAATCTTTCATCTTGTACTATGTCTTTGTATTGCTGGCGTTCTCGAACGAGAAAGTGGCCGCTATACCCGTATTGTACTTACTACTTACCCGTATTTTACTATGAAAAAAATTGTAAAGCAGGCACTTGCTGTCCTGCTTATTACTATAGCATGTGTATCCTCGGTATTCGGACAGGGGACGCTCACCGGAAAGGTGTTTGATAGAGACACCCAGCAGCCAATGGTTGGGGTGTCGATTTACCTGCCCGATTTTAAGGTGGGCACTACCACCAATGGTGATGGAGTATTCCGTATTCATCAGGTTTCCTCATCGAAGGTGCTGCTGCAGGCCACCTTTGTTGGGTTTAGGAATGTTATTGAGCAGGTAGATCTTGCCACTCCGGTTCCTATTGTGCTATTTATGGAGCCAGCTGCCACCGAAATTAACGAGGTGGTGGTAACGGGCAACTCGAAGGCAACCGAGCAAAAGCGAACCCCTGCACCTGTTTCGGTAGTATCGCGTCGGATGCTGGTGGAGGCTACTTCGTTCAACATTATCGATGCGCTGGCCTCCCAACCCGGCATCTCGCAGGTAACCACGGGCGTTGGTATCTCCAAACCAACAATTAGGGGGTTAGGATATAACCGTGTGCTGGTGGTTAACGATGGCGTTCGGCAGGAAGGGCAGCAGTGGGGCGACGAGCATGGCGTGGAGGTCGACGAGTTTGGTGTCGACCGTGTCGAAATACTTAAAGGGCCGGCCAGCTTGGCCTACGGTTCGGATGCTATGGCCGGTGTTATCAACCTTATATCGGCTCCGCTGCCTACCAACGGAATGGTGCAGGGTAGTGTTGTTGGTGAGTACCAAACCAACAACGGGTTGGCCGGCGTTTCGGCAAATGTTGCGGGCAGTGCCCACTCGTTTGTTTGGGATACTCGCCTTAGCGGTAAGCTGGCGCACAGCTATCAGAACCGCTACGATGGCTACGTGTACAACTCCGGATTTAGGGAAAATAGTGTGTCGACCCTACTTGGCATAAAGCGTAGCTGGGGTTACTCGAACCTGACGTTGAGCTACTACAGGCTCAGTCCGGGAATTGTAGAGGGCGAACGCGATGGCGAAACCGGTAGGTTTCTAAAGCAGGTGGTTGTTGATGGTGCTGCCCAAACAGCGGTAGCAACCGATGGCGATGCCAAACGCTACACCCCCGGTACCCCTTCGCAGCAGGTAAACCACTACAAGGCGGTGCTCAACACCTACGTAAAGTTGGGTGAGGGTACGCTGCGCTCGATTGTTGGCTTTCAGCAGAACCAGCGGAAGGAGTTGGCCGATGTTTTGGCTCCTGCTACCCCAGGGCTGTACTTTAAGCTCAACACCCTTAGCTACGACTTTCAGTACCTGCTGCCCGAGTACGGAGGCACCTCCATATCGGTTGGGGTGAACGGAATGGGGCAGGAGTCGAGGAATTTGGGAACGGAATACCTAACGCCCGAGTACAACCTCTTCGATGTGGGCCTCTTTACCATCGTTCGAAGGAGTTTCGGCATGCTCGACTTAACGGGAGGGCTACGTGTCGATAGCCGTAGGATCAACTCCAAAAGCCTATATCTCGATGAAAATGGCATGGAGGCTTCCGGTTTGGGGGTTGGTGCCATCGAGCGGTTCGCCAAGTTCGGTACTACCTTTAGAGGGGTGTCGGGAAGCGTTGGCGCAACCTACCAACTGTCGAGGTACGCTTTTTTGAAGGCCAACCTTTCGCGGGGATATCGTGCTCCGAACATTGCCGAGTTGGGATCCAACGGTATTCACGAGGGAACCATTCGGTACGAGCTGGGCGATGCCAACCTGAAACCCGAAAGTAGCCTGCAGGCCGACCTAGGTTTTGGCCTCAGCACCGAGCATATCTCTGGCGAAGTGAGCTTGTTTAACAACCGAATCAGCAACTTTATCTACCTCCATAAGCTCAGCAATGTGGCAGGTGCCGACTCTACAATTGACCAGGTGGATGCCTTTAAGTTTGCCTCGGGCAATGCCAACCTGGTGGGCGGCGAGGTTAGGTTGGATATCCATCCCCATCCGTACGACTGGATTCACTTCGAAAACTCGTTTTCGTACGTTTTGGCTACCCTGCGCAACCAGCCCGCATCGTCGGCACATCTTCCGTTTACGCCAGCCCCCAAGCTGGTGTCGGGCATAAAGCTCGAAGCACGTAAGGCAGGCCGGCACCTAGCCGATGGCTTTCTGCGTTTCGATGTGGAGGCCTACTTTAGGCAGGGGAATACCTACACGGCCTACCATACCGAAACCTCGACACCGGGCTACGTGCTGCTGAATGCTGGAGTTGGGGCCAGCTGGGTTAGCAATGGAAGGGTACTGGCCACGCTTCAGCTGGGCGTTAACAACCTTGCCGATATAGCCTACCAAAGTCACCTTAGCCGGTTGAAGTATGCACCCGAAAATCCGGTAACCGGACGGATGGGTATTTACAACATGGGGCGTAACGTCTGCATTAAGGTTATGGTGCCGTTTGGGGGAGGTGCTGGAAGTCGATAGCAGGCCTTGGGAGGCAAAACGGCCTTTAAGCGTACTGTAGGCGGGTTTTGCTGATGAAAAAGCTCTGCCTCCTTACCTCGAAAGTGATGTCGACTGTCATAATGTCCGATATTTCGATTCAAATGTCCGATATTTCGATTCAAATGTCCGATATTTCGATTCAAATGTCGGACTTTTGAATCCAAATGTCCGACTTTTCGATCCAAAAGTCCGACTTTTCGATCCAAAAGTCCGACTTTTCGATTCAAAAGTCCAACTTTTCGATTCAAAAGTCCAACATTTCGATTCAAAAGTCCGACTTTTCTATCGAAATGTTGGGTTTTTTTATTCAAAAGTCCGACTTTTTGAATGGAAATTACCTTTTCCGAACCGTATGTTTGGATTCGACGGTTGGCTTAGGAAGCTTATTAGTGCCGAAAAAAACATCGGCACGGTAGGATATCGTTTGTTGAAGGAGAAACCTAGCTGGATACTAATTCTGGCTAGGCTTTTTTGTTTGCGTACGGCTACTGGTTGGGCTGACTGCTGTTATTCTTCAGCAAATCGCGTATTTCCGATAGCAGCCTCACCTCTTCGCTGGGTAGGGGAGGTGCTACAGGGGCAGGGGCCTCCTCCTTCTTTTTCAGCTTCATCAGCCCCTTTAGCAGGATAAAGATGAAGAGGGCGATAAGAAGAAAGTTTACCGTGACTTGAATAAACTTGCCGATGTTCATGGTAACGGCTGGCTTGTCGATGGCGCCATTGGCTTGGAGAATGGCATCCTTAAGGGTGATGGTAAAGGTCGAAAAGTCGACACCTCCAAGAATAACTCCGATTATGGGCATCAGGATGTCGTTAACGGCCGATGACACGATTTGGCCAAACGCTCCGCCGATAACTACGGCCACCGCTAGGTCGATGACGCTGCCTTTGGAGATGAAATCTTTGAATTCCTTGATAAAGCTCATGTGCTGGTTGTGTTAGAATTGGGTACTCATTCTCTTTTCCGGTTTTATTAACACCTCTTTTCCGATTTTGTTTTGGATTTCCCTTTTTTGATCGGTTGAGATTTGCTACTTTGCAAATGTTAAAACTTTATTCTGCCATCTTTTTACTAATTTTGCCCACCTACGAGAATAGTTAAATTACCATGGAATACAATTTTGTCGATATAGAGAGTAAGTGGCAGCAGCGCTGGCGCGATAACAAGACCTACAAGGTTGATGTGGATGCATCTAGGCCAAAATTTTACGTGCTCGACATGTTTCCCTACCCTTCGGGTGCCGGATTGCACGTTGGACACCCTCTTGGCTACATTGCCTCCGATATTTACTCGCGCTACAAACGTCTCGAAGGTTTTAACGTGCTTCACCCAATGGGTTTCGATGCCTTTGGCCTACCTGCCGAGCAGTACGCCATACAAACCGGGCAGCACCCCGCCGTTACTACCGATATCAACATTAAGCGCTACCGCGAGCAGCTCGACAAAATTGGCTTTTCGTACGACTGGAGCCGTGAGTTTCGCACCTGCGACCCTTCGTACTACAAGTGGACCCAGTGGGCGTTCCTGCTTATGTTTGGCAGCTACTACAGCAAGGCTTCGCAAAAGGCAGAACCTATCGAAGGGCTTATTGCCGAGTTCTCGGCCAATGGTAACGCGATGGTAAATGCCGCCTGTGGCGATGTTCCAGCGTTTACTGCCGCAGAGTGGAATGCCATGGACGAAAAGTCTCAGCAGGAAACCCTTCTTCAGTACCGCATTGCCTACCTAGCCGATACGATGGTAAACTGGTGCGCCGAGCTGGGCACCGTTTTGGCCAACGACGAGGTGAAGGATGGCCTATCGGTTCGTGGCGGATTCCCGGTGGTTCAGCGTAAGATGCGCCAGTGGGCTCTTCGCATATCGGCATACGCTCAGCGTCTGCTCGACGAGATGGAGGAGCTGGCATGGACCGACTCGCTCAAGGAAATTCAGCGCAACTGGATTGGCCGATCGCAGGGTGCTCAGGTTTTCTTCGACCTAAAGGATAACGACAAGAAGCTGGAGGTATTTACCACCCGTCCCGATACCATCTTTGGGGTAACCTTTATGGTTATTGCCCCCGAGCACGACTTGGTGGCCGAGCTTACCACCCCCGAATATCGTCAGGCGGTGGCTGGCTACATCGACGAAACAAAAAAGCGCAGCGAGCGCGAGCGCATGACCGAGGCTAAACGCGTTAGCGGGCAGTTTACCGGTGCGTACGCCATCAACCCGTTCAACGGCAAGCAAATTCCGATATACCTTAGCGACTACGTACTGATTAGCTACGGCACGGGCGCCATCATGGCCGTTCCTGCGCACGATAGCCGCGACTACGCCTTCGCCAAGCACTTTGGTATCGATATTATAGAGGTGGTTGCCGGTGGCGACATCTCGCAGGAGAGCTACGATGCCAAAGAGGGCACGCTGGTTAACTCCGACTTCTTAAACGGGCTCGATGTAAAGGTGGCCGTAACCCGTGCCATCGACGAGGTGGAGTCTCGCGGTATTGGCAAGCGCCAAATTAACTTCCGCCTACGCGATGCCATCTTTAGCCGTCAGCGCTACTGGGGCGAGCCTTTCCCTATTTACTTTAAGGATGGACTTCCATACGCGGTAAGCGCCGACCAGCTGCCGCTGGAGCTGCCCGCCGTAGATGCATTTCTTCCTACCGAAACCGGCGAGCCACCACTAGGTCGTGCTACCAGCTGGGCTACGGCCGAAGGCTACCCTTTTGAGCTGAGCACCATGCCAGGTTTTGCCGGATCGTCGGCCTACTACCTGCGCTACATGGATCCGCATAACACCGAGGCGCTTGTTTCGAAGGAGGCAGACGAGTACTGGCGTAGCGTCGACCTCTACATTGGAGGAACCGAGCATGCAACCGGACACCTTATCTACTCGCGCTTCTGGAATAAGTTCCTGTACGATTTGGGACACGTGGTAGAGAAGGAGCCATTCAAAAAGCTGATTAACCAGGGAATGATCCAAGGGCGTTCGAACTTTGTGTACCGCGTTCAGGGCACCAATAAGTTCGTTTCTCTTGGTCTAAAAGATAGCTACCAAACACAGGAGATTCACGTCGATGTGAATATTGTAAATAACGACATTCTCGATACCGAGGCTTTTGTAAAGTGGCGTCCCGAGTTTGCTACCGCCGAGTTTGAACTCGAAGGGGGCAAGTACGTATGCGGCTGGGCTGTCGGAAAGATGTCGAAGAGGATGTACAACGTGGTAAATCCCGATATTATCGGGGGGCGCTACGGTGCCGATACGCTTCGCATGTACGAAATGTTCCTAGGCCCACTCGAGCAGTCGAAACCGTGGGACACCAAGGGTATTGATGGGGTTCACCGCTTCCTTCGCAAGTACTGGAGGCTGTTCCTAAATGCCGATGGCGAGCTGGAGATAACCAACAATGCGGAGGCTACTGCCGACGAGCTGAAGGTGCTGCATAAAACCATTAAGAAGGTGCGCGAGGATATCGAGAACTTCTCGTTCAACACCTCGGTGTCGGCATTCATGGTTTGCGTAAACGAGCTGACAGACCTGAAGTGTAACAAGCGTGCCATCCTCGAACCGCTAACCGTCCTGCTTTCGCCTTTTGCCCCTCACATTACCGAGGAGCTGTGGTCGATTTTGGGTAGCACAACCACCATTAACGATGCCAAGTATCCTGTACATAACGAGGAGTACTTGGTGGAAACAAGCTTCGAGTACCCTGTTTCGTTCAACGGCAAGCTGAGGTTTAAGAAGCTCCTTCCGCTAAATATGAATCCGAAGCAAATTGAGGAGGCCGTACTTGCCGATGAGCAGGCTGCTAAGTTTCTCGAAGGTAAAGCTCCGAAGAAGATCATTGTTGTGCCAGGAAAAATTGTCAATATTGTCATATAAAAAACAGGAAGTATGGGTAATCTGAACACTAAAAACATCTTAACGGAAATAAAAACGTACCTAATTATTACGTTCGGACTTTCGCTATACTCATTAGCGTGGACTGCCTTCCTTCTTCCTGCAAAGGTTGTTGGTGGAGGTGTCAGCGGCATCGGGGCGCTAATATTTTATGCAACAGGAGGTGTTGATGGTGGATTTAAAATCGCCTATAGCTACCTTATTATAAATGTGTTCCTGCTTTATCTCGGTTTAAAAATGCTGGGTGGTAAGTTCGGCGTGCGTACCGTTGTTGGGATTGGCCTAACCGCCTTTCTTCTTTGGCTGGGTCAGGATTTGATACATTCCTCGCCCTTAAAAATGCCCGACGAACGTTTGCTTGCCACCATAATTGGAGGGGGATTGTGCGGTGCAGGTCTTGGCATTGTGTTTACTCAGGGCGGATCGTCGGGAGGAACCGATATCATTGCCATGATTGTAAACAAGTACCGGAATGTGTCCATTGGCAAGGTAATCCTACTTTGCGATGTAATAATAATCGGAGGTTCCTACTTTATTCTATGGGATTTCACCTCGGTTGTTTACGGATATATCACCGTGGGCGTAGTTTCGTTTACCGTAGATTTGGTATTGCAAGGTACTCGACAGTCGGTGCAGATGTTCATTGTTTCGAAACAGCACCAGATTATTGCCGATAGGCTTTCTAACGAGGTTCAGCGTGGCGTAACCGTTCTTAACGGGCAGGGCTGGTACTCGAAGGAGGATCAAAAGGTGGTAATGGTTTTGGTACGTAAGTTCGAGGCCAACCAGGTGTACAAAATTTGTAAGCAGGAAGATCCTAACGCCTTTATATCTGTTGTAAATGCAATGGGTGTTTTCGGGAATGGATTTGACTCTATTAAGGCAAAGTAGCATTGAGTTAATTGAAACCAATGAAAGTAAATAAATTCCCTAGAAAAAGAGCCGTGCTTGTTGCGGCTCTTTCTTTTGGTATCTTGCTTGCAGGTTCTATCGTTCTTTGGCCGTTGCTTCAGCAGTTTGGCGACTTTTTTAGAAAGAAGGGGATTCCTCCTCTTGTTCTGGAGTATGGTATTCCTGTAGATTCTTTCAACGTGGCAACTGGCGAGATCGCACCAGGCAAGAATCTAGGCGAAATTCTAGGAGAATATGGGGTCAGCGCTTCGCAGGTAGATAGCCTCTCGAAGCTATCCGATGGTAAGTTCGACTTGCGCTCAATTCGTGCAGGGCATACTTTTAAGGTGTTTGTACAGCCCGACTCTACCCAGCAGCTTGCCTACTGGGTTTACGAAATATCGCCTATTCAGTACGTCGTATTTTCATTTAGGGATAGCCTACGGGTACATGTTGCCCAAAAGCCGGTTCGTATTGTCCGCAAGATTAGCCGTACAACCATCAAATCATCCCTTTGGAAGGCCATTGCAGATGCCAAGATGAATACTGTGCTGGCTCTTGAGCTATCGGAGATTTACGCTTGGGAGGTCGATTTCTTTGGGCTGAAACGAAATGATAGCTTTAAGGTGGTTTACGACGAAATGTTTGTTGACTCAACGTCTATAGGCATCTCTAAAATTTATTCTGCGGTCTTTAGGCACATGGGGAAGGATTACTACGCCTTTTCGTATATGCAGGATAGTATTAACTCGTACTGGAACGAAAAGGGGCAGAGCCTAAAGAAGGCATTTTTGAAGGCTCCTCTAAAGTTTTCGCGGATAACCTCGGGATATAGCATGCATAGGTTGCATCCCGTACTTAAAATTTTCCGTCCCCATCAGGGTATAGACTACGCCGCCCCTGTGGGCACTCCGGTAATGACCATAGGTAGCGGAATTGTAGTGCTCAAGTCGTATAGTGGTAGCGCCGGATACTGGATAAAGGTTAAGCATGCCGCCAACTTTACAACGAGCTACATGCATCTTAGCCGTTTTGCCAAAGGCATCTCGCTTGGAGGGAGGGTTCAACAGGGACAGGTAATTGGTTTTGTTGGCTCTACGGGATATTCTACAGGTGCCCACCTCGATTTTAGGGTTTGGAAGGGGGCATCTCCAATAAATCCCCTTAAGGTGCAGTCGCCACCCGAAAAACCGTTACGAAGGGAGAGTTTGGATAGGTTTATGCTATACCGAAATAGTATGATGCGGTTGTTGAAGTAGCAAGCTCAGCATTCTCAAATACGTATCATTAATCAGTACAAAATTAAGAGTGCCTACTTTAGTCGTAACTCTTTAATATAGCCACATTTCAAACTAATAGATTATCTTTGCGAGCATTAAGAAAAGCGGTTAATGAAGAATCATAGAAACTTTTGTATTATAGCCCACATCGACCACGGTAAAAGCACCTTGGCTGACAGACTTCTACAGGCAACCCATTCCCTAACCGATAGGGAGTTTCAAAATCAGGTGTTAGACGACATGGATTTGGAACGCGAAAAGGGCATTACCATAAAGAGCCATGCCATCCAAATGGAGTACGTTGAGAATAATGAAACGTACACGCTTAACCTAATTGACACTCCTGGTCACGTAGACTTCTCGTACGAAGTTTCCCGTGCAATTGCGGCCTGCGAAGGTGCGTTGCTTATTGTGGATGCTACTCAAGGAATTCAGGCGCAGACCATATCCAACCTGTATCTAGCCCTCGAGCATAATCTCGAAATTATCCCTATCATCAACAAGATTGATATGGAAGCGGCGATGGTTGACGAGGTTAAAGATCAAATTATTGATCTGATTGGTTGCAAATCTGATGATATTATATGTGCTAGTGCTAAAACTGGTGTTGGTGTTCCCGAGATACTGGAAGCCATTATCAAGCGTGTTCCTGCACCATCTGGTGATCCAGAGGCTCCTCTTCAGGCGCTAATTTTCGACTCTGTATTTAACTCCTTTAGGGGTATTATTGCCTACTTCAAGGTTTTAAACGGCACTCTCCGTCAGGGGCAAAAGGTGAAGTTTTTCAATACTGGTCACGAGTATGTTGCTGATGAAATTGGCGTACTCAAGATGAAGATGTTTCCTAAAAAGGAGCTAAGTGCTGGTGATGTAGGGTATATCATTTCTGGAATTAAGGCTTCCGCCGAGGTTAAAGTGGGCGATACCATTACCACGGTGATAAACCCATGCCTGAAAGGTATCGATGGTTTCGAAGATGTAAAGCCGATGGTATTTGCTGGTTTATATCCAGTAGATTCCGACGACTACGAAGATCTTCGTTCTTCGCTAGATAAGCTTCAGCTAAACGACGCGTCGCTAACCTACGAGCCCGAATCGTCGCTTGCGTTAGGTTTCGGATTTCGTGCAGGCTTCCTAGGTCTTCTCCATATGGAGATTATCCAGGAGCGTCTATACCGCGAATTCGATATGGATGTGATTACAACCGTTCCAAACGTTTCTTATAAGGTATTTACCACAAAGGGCGAATGCATCGATGTACACAACCCTTCTGGACTGCCTGCACCTACTCTTATCGATTACATCGAAGAGCCAACCATACGCGCACAGGTTATCACCAAAACGGAGTATCTCGGTTCTATCATGAAGCTTTGTATTGACAAGCGTGGTATTCTCAAAAATCAGGTTTTCCTTTCCACCGATCGTGTTGAGGTAAACTTTGATATGCCACTTAGCGAAATCGTATTCGACTTTTATGATAAGCTTAAGAGTATTTCACGTGGTTACGCCTCTTTCGATTATAACCTTAGCGGGTATCAGCAGGCTACACTTGTTAAACTCGACATTCTACTAAATAGTGAGCCAGTCGATGCCCTTTCGTGCCTTATTCACCGTGATAATGCGTACGATTTTGGACGTAAGATGTGTGAAAAGTTGAAGGATTTAATACCTCGTCAGCAATTCGACATTGCAATTCAAGCGGCAATTGGGGCTAAGATTATTGCTCGTGAAACAGTTAAGGCCCTTCGTAAGGATGTTACTGCAAAGTGTTATGGTGGTGATATCTCGCGTAAGCGTAAGCTGCTCGAAAAGCAGAAAAAGGGTAAGAAGAGAATGCGTCAGGTGGGAAATGTAGAAGTACCGCAGGAAGCTTTCCTTGCTGTTCTTAAAATGGGAGATTAATCTAATATAGATATAAAAAGGGACGCTGAATTTTCAGCGGCCCTTTTTATATCTATGAGATATTATATTTTCTTGTAGCAATTAACCCAATCGATGTGGAAATCATTACTTACCTTACCTTCTATACTTTTATATACTCCAGACGAGAATACAAGGTAGAGTGGTGTGGTGGGAAGGTTATTGTTTGCTCGTTTTATCACAACTCCGTTCAGTAACCATTTAATCTCTTTGCTATTCCATTCAATGCCGGCAATGTACGTACTCTCTTTTAGTAGACTTGAAGAAACCTTGGAATGGTTGTTTTCCTTAAGACCATTTACTAGGCCTATCTCAAAATTATTAGCAACCTTGAAGATGTTGAGGTGGGGGGTGGCAGAATCGCCAACCATCCAAAATGCATTATACACTCCATTGGTTCGGTTAAAGGTCATTTTGGCCTCAAATCGTCCGTGTTGTTGTCTAAAGCTTTTACCTGTATTTACAATCCCAGAGGTGTAGCCACATTTACGGCTAATAAAGCCATATTTTTTACTCCATGAGAGAGCCGTATTATCTTCTTCTTTGGTTCTAATGGTTAGGCTACTATTCTTGAGGTGTAAATTTTCTCCTTCAGTATAGTTGTGAAACTCGTCGGAGTGTGAATACCCTTTTCCGAGTATCTTTTCTCCCCAAAAAAACTTGGAAAGCCACTTTTCTTCGTTTACTTTTTCTCCTTCGAAATTGTCCGAAAAGGTAGTCTCCAATTTAGTGAAAATTGCTATAGTAGACGATTTCTTCAACTTTGAAAAACGCTTCCAACTTTCACTATTGATGATCTCGTTGATTCTCTTTTTGGTGCTTTTTTTTTCTTCTTTCGAGGAATAGTTCGATTTGACCAATAAGTCGTATTCCTTTGATAAATCTCCATTAGGAAATTGATGAAAGAAATCAACATCTTCCCAAATTTTTTTCAATTTGGCTTCATACACCTGAGTTGAAGGAATAAGTCCCAGCTTAAACTTCAGAACTAACGAAATATTTTCCCAAAAATTACCCATACCCTTACAGCCGACTTTTTATAATGTCGTAAATGTATATAAATTTTAGGATTGACAATTGTCAATCCTAAAATTATATTTTAT
>CAXYUU010000020.1:0-18682 GCA_964292015.1 uncultured Acetobacteroides sp. | reverse complement strand
TGAAGATATGGTAGGGGTTTACTTTTAATTTTGTTTTTTTTACATCATCATTGTAAGCAACTATACCTCCTTTGAAGTAGCAGGATGCGCCGGGAGTTGATACAATAGTGGATGCCACAGTGCCACCTGTACATGATTCTGCAGTGGCAACAGTAAGGTTTCTACTCTTTAGCATTTGTCCAATAACAGCTTGCAATGGCATATCCTCAACGCTGAAAATATCGTTACCTAAAATTGATTTTAACTTTTGCACTTCAATTTCTACTTCGTCGTAAAGCTTATTTTTGTTAGTGTCAGTGGCGGTAATGCGTAGTCGCACACCTTGCAGGCTCGGAAGATAGGCTAATTTCATTTTAGATGGGAGGTTACTTTCCCAATCTTCGATTCTTTTTGCCAATACAGATTCAGGTACACCAGTTGTCATAATTGTTTTATGAACAATTTCTTGGGTGTTACCATTATGAACTAGCAGTTTAAGAATATCATTTTCCATAAGTGCCTTTATTTCGAATGGAACACCAGGCATCGAAAATAACATCTTGCCGTCCTTTTCAAATAGCATACAGGGTGCTGTCCCGTTATGATTTTGAATTACCACGCAAACTTCAGGAACGTCAGCCTGCATTATGTTGATATCAGAAATCGCGATTCCCCGTTCACCAAGCATTTTTTTAACGCGATTGAGAGTCTGAGTGTCGGTTTTAAAACCGCAGCCAAAGTATTCGGCAAGAGTCTTTTTGGTGATATCATCCTTAGTTGGACCAAGACCTCCAGTTACAAGTATTGCATCTGAAGAGGCAAAAGCATTGTCTAACGCCTCAAATATTTGATATTTATTATCGCCAATAGAGGTGATTTTTGTGAGTTGTATCCCATTTTCGTTGGGTTTAGACCCAATCCATGCTGAGTTAGTGTCTACCACTTGACCAATTAGGAGCTCATCTCCTATTGTTATTACCTCTACTTTCATTCGTATTTTTTCTTTAAAATTAGGTAAAAGATCGATTCAGTATACCTAAGAGTTGCTGTCCTAACTCTTAAATTTTTGGTGTTTATTACTCGTTTATGGTTGTATTACGAAAAAGAACGCGCAACTTTTTCAAGGTGCCATTCCTATTGAGCCCCTCACGAGATTTGAACTCGCGACCTGCGCGTTACGAATGCGCTGCTCTACCGCTGAGCTAAAGAGGCGTACTGTTTCGTGGCGCTAATTTAGCAATTATTCTGATTGCTGATCATGCATTCTCAATTTTTCCCGTTTTTCTCTTGCTTCAAGAACCTGTAGGTATAGTGAAATAACATAGCTATTCTTTGCATTTTTAGATTTTTCGAGCCATCTTTTAGCTAAATTGATGTTGCCAAGCATTTCGCAAGCTAGTGCTATATTGTAAGTTGCTGCATGAATTTCATTTTTATCTTCTGATGAAAGGTAGGTTTGCATTAAATTAATAACCTCTTGCCATTTAAACGTTTGAATTAAGCTGTTAACCTTCTGAAAATTAGGATCAGGTATTGTAAGGTAATACCGAAACTCTTCTTGCCAGAATGGCAGGATTGAATATCCTACTTTTTCGGCAATACGATTTGCAACGTTTTCGGCAATTAACGAATCAATTTCTGCTCTAGGCACTTTTTCGTACTGATCGTAGAATAGCGAATCCCTGTCGAGTAATTCTCGAATCATCTCACCTTTAGCCACATCGTAAACGTGCCATAAAGAAGCGTAAGATACCTTATATGTTGTTGGATCTACCTTGTTAATTACTGTACGTAGTAGCGATAGTTCAACGATGTACTTAGGATTTTCGAGTATGGAATACCTCTTTATCTCGTCAACAGAAAGTAGGTCTGGTTCGTTTAGGCTTATTGGACGATAATCTATGCGTACATAATTCTGCGAAAATGTCTCAAGCGAGCGAAAGTAGTTACAAAAGTTGTTTGCCGTTTTATAAACTTGAATCGAATCTTCAACAAATGCTGTCGAATGATTTTTTGCTATTTTGTTGTGATACCTATAATTGGCAACCAACATGATACGTTCATTTGACTCCAGCGAAAGCCTTTCGGGGCTAGGGATGAGTACGTCTACGTTTACTGTCTTGGTTTGTACAACACAAGAAGATGTAGTGAGGATCAAAAGGGTATACGCTATATATTTCCGCATGGCAAAAATTACAATATTGCGACTAATATAATATAAAAAAACCACCCTCGTTTGAGGATGGTTTAAAAAATGGAGTTCTTTTAAATTTTATATATTCATTCCGCCACACACCGTCATTACCTGACCTGTAACGTATGCCGAAAGGTTGGATGCAAAGAAAAGACAAACATTTGCAACATCTTCGGGAGTACCACCACGACGTAACGGTATTTTAGCTGCCCATTCTGTCTTTACGTCTTCAGGTAGCTTTTGGGTCATCTCGGTTATAATAAATCCGGGGGCAACAGCATTACAACGGATATTACGAGAGCCTAACTCTTTAGCAATTGATTGAGTAAAACCAATCATGCCAGCCTTTGATGCTGCGTAGTTTGCTTGTCCAGCGTTACCCGAAACACCAACTACTGAACTCATATTTACAATAGAGCCAGACTGCTGCTTAAGCATGTATTTTTGAACAGCCTTTGTAAGGTTGAATACCGACTTTAAGTTCACCTTTATAACCAAATCCCACTGATCTTCGGTCATTCGCATTAATAGACCATCACGAGTAATGCCTGCATTATTAACAAGAACATCAATTCGTCCAAAATCTTGAACTAGCTGATCAACCATTTTTTGTGAATCTTCAAAATTGCTTGCATCGGATACGTAACCCTTTACTTGAACGCCGTAAGATTCGAGTTCAGCAACTGTTTGCTTGAAGTTATCATCTTCTACCATATCGGTAAAAGCAACATTTGCACCTTCTTGTGCAAATCGAAGTGATATTGCTTTACCAATACCACGAGCACCCCCAGTTACTAAGGCTACTTTTCCTTCTAATAAATTCATATAAAGAAATTAATTAGGTTTATGACTGCGAGCAAATGTACAAAAAATATCTCTTCACGAAAAAATGTTACGAATGTCAAGATTAATTAAAGAATGTTGATATTTTTGTTTCCTGTATAATGGACTTTTCCAAAAGTAATTCATTTCGTAATGAGAATAAGACTTAAGCTACGTACGAAACTCATCCTTAGTATTTTGGCTGTTGTGTTTTTAGCCTACTCGGTAAGTATTTATGAGCAGATCAGCGGGTTGAATATGCTGAAAGGGAAATATGCTGAAGAGATTGCCCTCCGTGTAGGTCAAGATTACTCGTCGAAGATGCATAATGAGATCAATTCGAAGCTGGCTGAAACATCGAACTTGGCAAAAGAGGCTAACGCTTTGCTGTCAATACCCGTAATTGATAGAGTTGATGCTTTAAAGCAAATCCTTAACACCTTATCGGTTGCGAAACCAACGTATACTTCGGTTTGGGCAAGTATCGAGTTGCGTAATTTAGATCCGAACTATACCAAAAGTTACGGACGTGTTAGGCTTACCTACTATAGGGATAATGGTGCTCTTAAGTATAGACAAGATACTCTCGACACTAAAGGAGACGTGGTAACTGCTTCGTACTATAAGGCAAAAGTGAGTAAATTGAATATTCTTACTGACCCCTACTGGTTCAGCTATAATAAAAAGGATAGCGTTTTAGAAGCAAGTATTGGATCGCCAATGGTTATTAACAATCGGTTTGAAGGACTTATAGGGGTAGATATTGCTCTAGATGCATTTCAAACAATGGTAGACAGTATTCGACCTATGAAGGGGGCTAAGTCTTTTGTGCTTTCGGCTGATGGATCTGTTATTGCTGCCAACGACTTATCGTTAAGAGGAAAAAAGCTGCAGGTTTTATTTGACGAAGCGGCAGATGCAAACCTTACTAAACGTATAGCGATAAATAATCCTTTTGGATTTGATGTTGAAGATAAGAATACTGGAGAAGCGTATCATTACGCTGTTTTGCCTGTTACCTATAAGTCGGCAAATACCAGCTGGGCTTTTGGTTTTGCGGTTCCTTCTAATCAGCTATTGGGCGAAGCAAATAGTACAACCGATAGGCTTTGGCTATTTGCCATTCTTTCGATGCTGGTAATTATAGGTGTAATTTGGTATATATCCTTCAAGATTACGAAACCTCTATTTCGTGTTAATAAGGCGTTGAAAAATCTTGCTGCTGGAAATATTGATGTGTCGAATATGGTTAAGGTTGATACACAGGACGAACTTCAGGATATTGCCAATTCGACAAATGACCTTATCAATAGTATGTTGCAAATTGTTGAGTTTACAAGTAAAGTTGGTAAAGGTAATCTCAGTATCGATTTTAAGGCAAAGAGTGATCAAGATTTACTCGGTATTTCGCTGCTCGAAATGAAACGAAATCTAGAGGAGGCAAAGAGGCAGGAAGATATCAGAAAGATTGCCGATGAAAAGATTAACTGGGCAACTAAGGGTGTTGCTCTTTTCGGAGAGTTACTTCGCTATCAGGAAAATAATCTTGAAAATTTCTCCTACCATATTTTAAGCAACCTGATCGACTATATCAAAGCCGATGTTGGTGGGCTATTCCTTATAAACGAGCATGAAAACGAAGATCGCACCATCGATTTAATGGCTTGCTACGCCTACGATAGGCGCAAGTATGATGAACGAAGTGTAATGATTGGAGAAGGGCTTGTTGGCCGATGTGTTCAAGAAAACGAAACCATTTTTATTACCGATGTACCTGAAACCTACATTACCATTGGATCGGGATTAGGTGAAAACAAACCATCGTGCATACTTATTGTACCACTAAAGCTCAACGATGAGGTTTATGGGGTTCTAGAGCTGGCTTCGTTCGAAATTTTTGAACCGCATGTTATTGATTTTGTCGAGAAAATTGGGGTAACCATAGCGTCGACCATTTCAACAACCCAGATTAACATCAAAACGCAGCATCTGCTCGAAGCATCAAAGTTCCAAGCAGAGGAGCTTTCGGCACAAGAGGAGGAAATGCGACAGAATATGGAGGAGCTGCTCGCAACTCAAGAGGAGGCTGCTCGTAAAACGCAGGAGGTCGAAAATCTGGTAGACTCGTTAAGTGCATCAAGTAATATTATTGAGTACGATATAGACGGCTACGTAATTGTGGCAAACGACTCGGTTCTTAACCTGCTTGGCATTCGTAGAGAAAACCTTATTGGTTTACATATTAGGGAGATTGATACTTACGCAGCAGCGCATTTCGACGAGTTCTGGAATAATTTAAAGCGTGGCATCCCCGCTAAGGTAAAGACAAAGTTGAGTGGTGTTACGAAATCGGTTGTCTTATACGAAACCTTTATTCCAATTGCTGATGAGGACGAAAAGGTGTACAAGATTATGGTAATTGGTCAGAATATTGATGAGTTCGTATCTCTAGTTGAAGATCATGCTTTTAAAGGGGCTACAACACTGAATTAATATAAACGTACTTTTTGAAAGGCCTGGTGTAGCTACATCGGGCCTTTTTTAGACACAAGACACACATCTTAAGCTGCTTCTTTTTGTTGTGATACCTGATTCTTGTGCATAGGCCAAATTGTGAAAAAAATCTGTGGAATATGAAAGTCAGACTTTTACTGCTATCGGTTGTAATGCTGGCGGGTTGCCGAAGCAAAGATGCTCCCCTACCCGCTTTATATGCCACTATTGCCGAGACGACGTTCGATGATTTTGTGTATACAAAGAATGGCTACCTGCTTGCCTTTAAAAACTACCACAAAAACGCAGCTGAATTTACGTTATATCTCAAGTCTGATGATAGGAATATTCCGATGCAGCCGGTTTTCCCCCTATCAAAACGCGATTCGCTATTTGCCTCTAACCTTATTTACTCTTTAGTGGGTAAGGAAGGTGAGAGCTGGCTGCTATTTGATAAAACGGCTCAAAAGAAAGATTCCCCCAAGAGGTATAAGCTTATAAAGTATGATTTACTTAGCCGTACAACGCTTAAAACCTACTTTATTCTACCAATTCAAGGGCGTAGCTTTGCCAACGTATCGGAGCTACAGATTGATGAGCCAAAGGGGATGATGTTTTACATCGATAATGAAAAAAAAGACTTCGTATCATTAAACCTCTCAGATGGTACGTTTAAGTCATTTTCGTTCCCATCGAAGTCGGAAAACCCTATCCTAGCTGCAATGGAGCCGGTGAGACCGGATTCCATAAAGTGCGAGTCATCTTTTAAAATAGCCTTAAATAGGGAGAGCTCCACTTTCTTTATTATTGACTTAAAAGGTGGAAACCTTTACTCTATAAAGGAGGGATACCTAATTGACAAGCAGTTTTACAGTCGCGATATTCAATCTCAAATTATTTTGGAGCAGAGTGATTTGCAAAACGTGGTAGATGTTGAATTTGACAGTAAGTTGCGACCAATCATTGCTACAAGTAGCTCGATATATCTTATTCGGAATAACGATAAAACTCCTATTGTCAAGAACTTTAAGTATGGCGACATTACCGCAATTTCGTATGCCAACAACAGGGTGTTTTTTAGCGCTAAATCCAATAAGTACAATGTTTACTATATAGATGTGGTGAAGTAATTTTGATTGCGGGGTGTGATCGTAAAAATTCGTATAAAGGCAATATTGCTAATCACCCTCGGAGTTGTCGATCTCCTGGCTTAAGGTGCGAGACATAGTACCGATAGATAATAAAACCTTCCAACAATCAGCTTGAACCTAAAAAGTGTACTGGAAGCTCTCAAACCGACAGTTTGGATCAAAAAAGTGAGCTGAAAACCCTCAAACAACCAGTTTGAACCTAAAAAGAGTACTGGAAGCTCTCAAACTGACAGTTTGGATCAAAAAAGTGCGATGATAATCTTCAAACAACCAGTTTGAACCTAAAAAGTGTACTGGAAACTCTCAAACTGACAGTTTGGATCAAAAAAGTGCGCTGAAAACCCTCAAACGACCAGTTTGAACCTAAAAAGAGTACTGGAAGCTCTCAAACTGACAGTTTGGATCAAAAAAGTGCGCTGATAATCCTCAAACGACTAGTTTGAACCTAAAAAGTGTACTCGCAACTCTCAAACCGACAGTTTGGATCCAAAAGGTGCGCTGAAAACGTAGAGATTTTTCGTTTAAAACTAGTATGACTAATTCTTATCAATATTTTGTAGAGAACCACTCCCAGCACTGCTAATCTCCCGCTTAAAATGCGAAGTGCCTATCGGGCGGAGTAGCTGATGAGTATCAAATATTGACAAAAATCACCAAAATTAAGTCCAAAATATTATCGCGTTTAATCATTAGCATATATACGAAATTGCGGTATTACTGGTAGGCACTACCGTCATTTGGGAGCCCATGGATATATCCAACTCATCTACCCACTGCTCTATTTCACCAAATTTATTTACTTATTCTAGGTTTGTAGGTCACAACTACTCCATCATCTTTAAAAGGTGAATGTAAGAACGATTTAAATTTGCCTAGCTTAATTCTCAGCTTACTCTACAATTAACGGTATCTCGTTACCCACAATGAGGGCCAAACGGATGGATGCCCGAGCGCCTGCTACCTCCTTGCAAACAGATAAGCATCGAAGGGCCATCTGTAGGTATAGTGTTTCGGTTGGGGAAAAGGGTATGATATCGGGAATGGCGTTTGCTAGGGTTAAACCGGCTAGCTGGTTGCAGATGTTATCCGAGTAGCCAAGATTTGATGCCATGCTCGAAATAAGCTGAGGGTTAAAAACCACCTCTCGGCTATGCGTATCGAGGTTACCTTCGGCTAGCTTTACCGCCTTGCCGAGCATTATACCAATGGTAAGTGAGGTAATTCCCTCCTGGCAGGCGGTGCTAATAGTTTCGCCAACAAAGTTACCGAAATGGATGAAACCCTGTGCTGGTAAATGGGGCGCAAATGGTTTCAGGATTGTTTCGCTGCGCTTGCCCGATGTTGCCACCAGATGCGTTAGCCCCATGCTGCAGGCTACTCGAATTTGCTGCCGGAGTGCCCCCAAAAAAGCTTCAGACGAGTAGGGAAATATTCGTCCGGTAGTGCCTAGTATCGAAATGCCACCTACCACACCCACTCGTCCGTTAAATGTTCGCTTTGCCACCTCCTCCCCTTCGGGGATAAAGGGTTCCACTACCAGTCCGTGTGGTATTGCATAATGATCCACCATCTCGTTTACCATTTTGGCTATCTGCATTCGTGGACCCGGATTTATGGCCGGTTCTCCAACGGCAACCTGTAACCCCGGAAGCGTAACCACTCCCACCCCCACGCCTCTACCGAAGGCAATACCTTGAGTATCGCTGTACGATATGGTGCAGCCAACCTCCTTAGCATGGGTTACATCGGGATCGTCGCCAGAGTTTTTAATTACGCTGCACGATGCACTGTTGGGCTGCCGCTTATGGGCGAAGATTGTAAACCGAGCCTCTGTTCCATCAGCCGTAAAGAGGCTTACCGTTTCGGGAAATTCGCCCTCCTCCATCGCTATTATGCAGCCCTTTGCGGCAGCACATACGCAGGTTCCTGTAGTAAATCCGGTACGCAGCACCTCGGTTTTAAGCAGCTCCTTTTGAAGGAGCAGGACGGTTTTAAGCAGCTCTTTTTTGTCGGATACCACGTAGTCGAATGTGGGGAGCTGTGGACGTGCCACCACCCACAGCGGAATACCCAGCTGCTGGGTTAGCGATAGCTTTAGCGCCATACCTCCGGTAATACCGCTCTCCTTGGTGATCATTAGTCTTGCTCCTGTTTGGGCGATAAGAGCTGCTAGTCGCCCGTGGCTTTCGGGTTCCGAATCTTGAACCACCTGCTCGGGGGCAATGCCCGACTCCTGCGCTACACGCGACGATTGCGAGGTGTTGAGTATACGGAAGTAGCACGGCAATTTTTCCCAAACGTCCCTTAACTTGACAATGGTTTGCACCCCAGTTAATGCCAGTATGGGCTCTACCGGCTGTAGGCGCAGCCTCTGTACGATATCGTGGTAGCTGGCAAATACCTCGACATGAGGATAGCTGCTCAATATCGGGTAGCTTCGCTCTACACGCAGCACCGTTAATCCTAACGAATCGGCCACCGATCGAATGGTAAGGTGCAGCTCCTCTGCAAATGGGTGGGCGGCATCTACCAGCAGCCGAATACCCTCATCCTTACAGAACGAGATGAGGGATGGCGCATCTTTTGCCCCAGCGATATGTCTACCGGGAAGATCGGTTTGCGAGCCGAGCTTGGTTGAGTAGAAAAAGGGTATCGCCTGCGTGTCGAGTAGCTGAGCTACCATGCGTCCCTCGGTGGTTCCTCCAAAAACTAGGATCATTGTTTTATGCTATTATTGGTAGAGACGTTACGTGCAACATCGGTCGAAACGTTGTTTACGGTGCCTGTTCCCCTCTTTTTTAATCACAGTATGACCTTAACGGATAGATTTCGTACTAGTCCGACGGTCGATTTGGGATCCGATTGAAGCTACCCCACCTAAAAGCCCCCTATCTCATTTCTCATTTCTCACTTCTCATATCTCACCTCTCACCTCTCACCTCTTCTCTCCCCTAAACGCATGAGCAAACGATTTATCGTAGAGTTTCGACTCGCCCGATCGGTTGTCGATAGCTTTGCCGACCACAATTAGGGTGGTCATGCTCAGGTTGTTCTCCTTTACCGTTTGTTCGAGGGTGGCTAGGGTGCAGCGCCAGATCTTCTCCTCCTTCCATGTTAGCTTGTAACAAACGGCCACTGGAGTTTCGGGTGGATAGTGTTCCAGCAGCTCGGCTTCTATCTTACCGGCTATAGCAGCACTAAGGTAGATGCACATGGTGCTTTGCGAGCGGGCCAGATTGCGGAGTTGCTCGCGATCGGGCATGGGGGTGCGCCCCTCGCCACGGGTAAGGATAATGGTTTGCACCTCCTCGGGGATAGTAAACTGCGACTGTAGCGCTGCCGCTGCCGCCTGAAACGACGATACTCCCGGTGTTATGCGGTAGTCCATGGCGCGCTGATCCATGAGGTTCATCTGTTCCTGAATGGCTCCGTAGATGCAGGGATCTCCGGTGTGCAGCCTAACAATAAGCAGCCCCTTACGGTAGTACTCCTCCATTAGGTTAACCTGATCGTAAAGATCCATATCGGCCGAGCTGCGAACCACGCAGCCTGCACGGGCGTAGTCGGTGAGCTCCTTGGGTACAAGGCTTCCGGCGTAGAGTATTAAATCGGCAATTTGTAGCAGCTCCTTACCGCGGACGGTAACCAGCTGCGGGTCACCTGGTCCGGCACCAACAATCTCCACAAAACCTTTACGCTCGTTTCTTCGCGAGATGGCAACGGCAAAGGTAAAATGCTTACCATCGGTCACCATTTTTGTTTTTTCGACCAACATCTCGTTGTTCGAGAGGTGCATGGCTGATGCCTCGGCAACGCCCTTACACCCCACCTCGCTCTCCACCCTTTCCGACGGATTGGGCACATGGTAGTGGCCTAGCGTTATACCATCCGAAATGCTGAAGGGGATATTATGGTTGCTGGCAAAGGAGGTGAACGCCTCCTCGTCTTTTTTTATATGGATGGAGCCGATGGTGGCAATGGATAGTGGCGAGAGGCCACATCGTTGTAGCTCATCAGTCAGCATCTTGTCAAAAAGCGATGGGCTTAGTCCGCGCTGGCAGCCTACCCCTACCTGAAGCACTTTTGGACGAAAGCATAGTACGTTATCGCCCAGCGGTCGGATGAATGGGGTGATGGCAATGATTACCCGGTAGCTCGATGGCGTGAAGTCATCTATTCGATAGAATACCTGCACATTTTCTGGAAGTGTAGCTTCCAGAAAGCGCGTTCCCTTGTCGCGCACCTCCAGCAGCAGTGCGGTTGGCTCGTTGTTTACGAATGCTGCCATCAGGTGGGTGAGGTTGTTGTTGGGCTCTAGTGTCCAGCCAAATCGCCCCGGTAGCAGGTCGAGCGACCACCTATCGGTACTATCGCTAACGGTGGTGATGATGGGGGTTGCACCCAGTAGCCTCGACAGGTCGGATGCAACGGTGTTGGCTCCACCAATATGTCCCGACAGTACCGGTTGAACGTAACGACCATTCACATCGATATTCACCACTGCAGGATCGGTCTTCTTACTTTTTATTGAGGGGGCAATGGCGCGTACGCAGATACCCAACGCACCTATATATACGATGCATTGGTACTGTTCAAAGAGTGTTGCTGCCAGCTCTTCGGCAGTTTGGCTCTCGCCTGATACGGGCGTATAGATATCGGCTTTAAAGCCTAGCTGTAGCAGCTTAATGGCCAGCGTTGCGCCCGCCTTGGAGTAGGTAACTATTGCGTTCATTGCTTATTTTTTTGTATCGCTAGTATGGTTATTGGATTGTGCTCATCTACCTGCATGGTGGAGGTGGACAGTAGCGTGTAGCTGTTTAGCTGTGCCCACATGGTAAACCGTTGTCGGCTGGTATCGCTAACAGCATTAAAACCAACAACACCACTATCGAGCAGGTAACGGTCTATTTTATCAAGTATGGCCTCCATCCTCCCTCCATATCCTCCAAGGAATACGGCATCGGGTCGAGGCAATGAGGTCACATTGGTATTGCCAAAGTCGCCTTGGTAAAACGATAGCGGAGTGCCAAAGCGTTTGGCATTTCCCAACACCAGCGTATCGCTTCCCTGACGAATCTCAAAGCTATGCACATCGAGCAGCGGCTGCATGAGCTTTGCTTCAACAGAAATACTACCCGTACAGGCTCCCACATCCCAGAATACGCTGCGCTGCTTTATGGCGATGGCCGCCAGCGAAGCCAACCGTATCGGCATTTTGGTAATCATGTTGGGTCTACCATCTAGCAAATCGAACTCGTTATCGGCAATACCCTGCTGGTGCACTCGCGAGGTTAACCTTTCGAGATAGATGCAGTTAGGATGGGTAAAATCGGAGTCCGCCGCCTCGTCTATAGACAGAGTTCGTATCCGCTCGCGGTTGCCCCCGAGTCGCTCTCCTAGATGCAGGGTGTAGCTGGTATAACCGAACCTTACCATTCGCTGGGCGATGGTGGCAGGTGTCTTTACCTTATCGGTAAGCAGGGCTATGAGCGGTTCTCCATCTATCAGCGCCTTATCGAAGGCAGCCCAAGGACGACCGGTAAGGGTAACCACCCGTGCCGTGCCATAGGGCAGGTTTAGCCGATGAGCCAGCTGCTGAAGCGAGTTGAATGTGGGGTAAACCAATAGCTCGGCATCGGGAAACTCACGCCTTAAGGTGTTACCAATACCAAAGAATAGCGGGTCGCCCGAGGCAAATACCACCCAGTGACCAGCTGTTTCGCGTAGTGAGGTAAGGAATGGCTTCAGCGGAACGGTAATATTAGTCCAGCTGTGTGTGGTGGGTAGTTGCGACCTTACCAACTCGTAGTGCCGCTCGCCACCAGCAAAGAGGGTTGTGGTTTTAAGCACCTGTTGTACCTCCTTGCTAAAGGAGGGTGCTTGCTCGTCGGATATGCCTATAAGGGATAGATGCATATATGTTAGATTTGAGACGTTAGATATGAGATATTAGATGTGCGACTTGAGATTGTAGACTTTGGATGTTAGATTTTATCTAAAGTCTAAAATCTAGCGTCTCAAATCTATCTATACTCCTTCGCCCGGATGCATGGCCTCTGCTTCGTTCCACGAGAGGATAGCGTTGATAATGGTGGCTGCCACGTTGCTCCCTCCCTTGCGCCCTTCGACAATTATCGAGGGCACCTGCTTGCAGCCGTACTTTAGTCGCCACTTAGATTCCTTAACGTTGACAAAGCCAACCGGTGCGGCAATTACGCCCGAGGGGTGTGCTGTTCCCCTACGAATATGCTTGGTGAGCTCGATAAGTGCCGTTGGTGCATTGCCAATGGCGAATAGCGCATCGGGATGCTCCTCTACCGCTAGCTGTATACCTGCTTGGGTGCGGGTGGTGTTTTGCTGCAGGGCAAGTGTTTCAGTTCGTGGGTCGTCGAGGTAGCATTTTACTTCTATTCCCAACTTGTCGACCATTGCCTTACGGATGCCGCTGGTTACCATGCGTACATCGGTTACAATTACGGGGGGCTTACCCGACAAAAATTGGTTGTGTAGAAGTGGTATTACCCCTTGGGTTAGCGAAATCATTTGGGCAACACTAAAGTCGGCAGTGGTATGGATGCAGTGCAGGGCAACCCAGAGGTGCTCTAGCGACATTCCCTTGCAATCGAGCTCCGATAGTATTGTTCTAAAGCTCTCGTTCATTATCACTCGTCCCGGATTGTCGTCGGTAGATTTTGCCTCGTTATAGTAGCCACGTGGCGTTACGATATGTCCCTCAAATGCCTTCGACTGGCTGTTGCCAATGATTACCACGGTAAACATATCGGCCATATCGGCCTCTAAATCGGCTAAACGAACTACCTGAGTCGACTGCTCGGCGCGCCCCACATGATGGGCAAGGCCAACAGGGGTTTCGGGCGAGCGGTACTGTAGGAATATCTCCTTAAGTCGGCTTAGCTGCCAGTAGCGGTCGTTGCTATGCGGGTTATATATGGCGGTCACAAAATCGGCCGATGCCGCGGCCACAATCCTACTTTCGATGGTATGCCACGGGGTGAGCAGGTCGCTGAGCGAGATGGAGCAGAAGTCGTGCCCTAGCGGTGCGCCTAGCAATGCCGCACCGGCAAACATGGCGCTGATGCCGGGTACTACCTCCAGCTCCACATCGTTGATTCCGTTCTGCATCTTCATCTCCCAAAGTAGCGATGCCATACCGTAAACGCCCGCATCGCCGCTGCTTATTACGGCAACGGTTTTACCCGTTTGGGCCAGCTCGAACGCCTCAATGGCACGTTCACGCTCCTTCTTCATACCAGTTCCGCAGATTTGCTTTCCCTCGGTAAGGGGAGCAATAAGCTTAAGGTAGAGCTTGTACCCTACAATAACTTCGGCATTGGTAATTGCTGTGGAGGCCTGCGGGGTAAGCTGCTCCGCCGATCCAGGGCCTATCCCAACGATGTATATTTTATTTTTCATGCTTAATGAGTTGTTTTTTATGGTCGCATGTAGCTCACAGGGTAGACTTTAATCTACTTTGCTGAATCCTTGTATTCATGCTCGTTTTATGCCCAATCTTATGTGTTGTGGGATACTACCAAATATTTGAGATACCCCTGCTTGTGTTTTACATCACTACCCCTCGGGGAAAATAACTACCGCGAAGTAGGGTATCTCCCTATCGAGTATATCGTCGGCATCGGTGGTGGTGTACTGTTTTGGAGTACCCAAATTTTCGGCGTAGAAGAATGGTCGACTGCACTGCTTAAGGTATTGGTGCCAACCTTTTAGCGCCTTGGGTTTCATCACCACCAGCGACTCGCCATTGGCTACTTTTCGGGTTATCTCGTCGAACGAAGTGGGTAGCGCCACCACCGAAAAGGTACTTTCGCCCTCTACCAGCGGATGCCCCATTTCGGATGCCCCAAGGATAAAGGCGGGAATACCCGGTATCAGGTAAAATGGGATACGATCCTGCTTGCCCAAGCGAAGCAGGTAGCCGAAGGTGCTGTAGAAAAGAATATCACCCTCGCTAACCACCACCACCTTTAACCCCTTTTCGTACTCGCTTCGGATAAGGGCGTAAGCTTCGAGGTAGTAGCGCATCCGGTTGTCTGACTTCATGGGTAGATGTATGGGAACGCACTTTGCCCCCACCTCCAACTTTTGAAGTATCGGTAGCGAGAAGCTCGTTACCTTGTTATCCTCCACCTTCGATGCCGGGTAAAAAATGATATCGGCCATCTGGAGCATCCTTAGCCCCTTAACCGTTATCAGGTCGGGATCGCCAGGCCCCAAACCTACTCCTGCAATTGGATATAGCGTGTTCATAATGTTGGTTTAGTTGTAAATTTTCAGCATCACTGTCTCCTGTATCACGTATCAAGTATCACGACACACGATGTACGTATCGCGAAAGCCTTATAAAAAAGGTTGTGTCGGCTATAATATATAATAGGCGTAAGCCTCGTGATACGTGTATCGTGATACGTGATACTTTATAGGTGTGTCGCGTGTTGTGTCTCATTTGTCGTAGAACCTTTTGCATTGGTAGAGGTAAGGCAAACTGCTGTTGCCCTAACCACCTCGTCTATCTTATGGTGCTCTATGAGCAGGCAGTTGTCGAAGTAAAGCTGGTACGCAGGCTTGCTGCCTGCGACGATGTTGAGCCACAACCCCTCGCGTAGCCTGCTGTGCTCCACCTTTACCCCCTTGCGGGCAAAGGCCCGGCGTAGCAGTACGTAGTGAAAGCCATGTCCGCTAACGGGCAGCACGTACTGATAGTCGTAGGCCACCTTAAAAAGTCCGGTACGTATGTCGAACTCTACGTTGGTTTGTCCAAATAGCGTTGCGAAGGCACCCGAAAGCAGCAGATCCTCGGGGCTTCCCGTATCAATTGGCCCTCCCTTGTGGAGTATCCAAAGCTTATCGGCCATCTGCAAGGCGAGCTCCATGTCGTGGGTCGACATCAGTATTGCCTTGTTCGATTTGGAGGCAAGGGTGCGCAGAAGCTGCATAATTTCGACCCGTGTTGGCAGGTCGAGGAAGGCTGTTGGTTCATCCAGTATAATAAGCGGCGTATCCTGCGCTAGCGCTTTGGCAATTACCGCCTTTTGGCGTTCGCCATCGCTGAGGTTCGAGAGCAGCTCCTTTCGCTTGTGGATAATCTGGCAGCTCTCCATTGCCTGGGTGATCTTTTTTTTATCGTCGGCATTTAGTCGGCCAAGGAAACCGGTGTACGGACTACGTCCGTAGCCTACCAGCTCTTCGACGGTGGCGTTGGGCACCATCAGCCTATCGGTTAGTACCACGCTTAGCTCCTTAGCCAGCGCCTGCGCATCCATCGATGCTACCCGGTTACCCCGTAGCGTTACTTCGCCCGCAAGTGCGGGTTGAAAGCCGCACAGCGTACGTATGAGCGTGCTCTTGCCGGTGCCATTGGCACCCAGCAGGCACACCAAGCTACCCGGTTCGAGTGTGGCATTCAGGTCTTGAGCCACCACCTTGCCACCCGAATAGCCAATAGTAAGGTTGCAAATGTGCACCAAGCGGGTAGCCGTTTGGTCGGACCATCCGGCTAGGGATGCCAGTCCAATTGTGCTGAAATCATTCTGCATCGGCATTCGATTTTCGTCGGCGAAGGATCACCGAAATGACTACTGGTGCACCAATAAATGCGGTTACCGAGTTTACCGGTAGCGCGGCATCTAATCCCGGGAACCGGGCTAAAATATTGCATAGAAGTGCTGTTGCCGCACCAAAGATGGCCGTAAACACGACAAGGTACACGTGGTTGGATGTTCGTATGACGTACTTTACCAGATGCGGAACCGCCAAGCCAATAAAGATGATTGGCCCGCAAAAGGCGGTTACCACAGCGGTAAGCATTCCCGAAACTAGGATTATGGCAAATCTCGATCTTGACACCTTTATCCCCAGGTTGCTGGCGTACCTATCGCCCAGCGATATGAGGTTTAGCTGCTTGGATAGCAGAAATGCCACCACGCACATCACCAGCGTTATGCCGGAAAAGAGCATCGACTTGCCGAGCGTTAGCCTGCTGAAGCTACCTAGGCCCCAGATGACGTAGCTGTGCACGTCGGCCTCGGTGCTGAAGTACTTAAGGATGCCCACCAGCGAGTTGGCCAGGTAGCCAAACATCACCCCAAGGATAAGCACCCCAAGGGTGCCGCCCACCTTTTTGGCTATCGAAAGAATGACCAGCAAAACGGCCAACGCGCCACTCAACGAGGCAAGTATAATGGAGAAATCGCCCCAGATACCCAGCTTGCTAAGCGACACGCCAAAGAGCTGTCCGGCCGCCATTACCAGCACGGCAACACCCAAGCTTGCCCCCGACGATATCCCCAGCACCGATGGCCCGGCCAGCGGGTTTCGAAAAAGGGTCTGCATCATCAGTCCTGCGATGCCCAATCCCATGCCCGCCATGGTGGCCGTTATAGCTTGCGGCAGGCGGGTTCGGAGCAGGATATTCTCCCAAACGATGTTGCTGGAGCGGCCATCGGCAAAGATGCGAACCACCTCTTGCAGGGGGATGTACACCGAGCCGTAGGCCAAGTTTAGGCAAAATAGCAGCGCGGTAACCAGCAGCGCCGCTACCGCAATTGCTCCCCAGTAGGGCTTGAGTCTATCTTCGGTAACCATTACTTTACTTTATGTTGATGAGCGTTGATGGCCGCTGCCTTTCGAGGTTGGTAGCTCAGCGTATCGTAGAAGACACGCCGGTACCCCGGTAGCAGCTCGGGATGGAAGAACGAAATGTAGTCGGCCAGCATCTGGTGCGGGCGTACGGGGTTGATCTCGTCGTACGGAGTTTCGCGAAGGTTCACCAACAGTACTTTTTTATGCTTAAAGGCATCGAAGTAGCCGTAGCGGGCATCCTCGGCCAGCAGCATGTCGCTATCGAAGCCGGCAGGACTGCTGGTTCGTAGCCTCCAAAAATCGCAATGGGCTGCCTTTTGGTATATGGTTTCGAAATCGACGGTGGAGCCGCCCTTGTCGTTATCCTTAATGATGTAGTCGGCTCCGGCATCGCGGAAGTAGTAGCTGTAGAAGCTGTCGCCGCCGGGCACGTACCAGTTGCCGTCCTTCATCTTACCCGAGAAAACGGTTGGACGGCTGGATACCTTCGAGGCCAGCTTTTTTAGCCTTAGGTACTCGCCTTCGATCTTGGCAAATTGGCGATTGGCCTCGGCTTCGTGTCCGGTAAACAGGGCGATGAGCTTAATCCACTCGGCACGGGCCAGCGGAGTGGTTTCGTCGTAGGCGGTAATGGGTACCAGCTGTAGGCCAAGGCTCTTGATGGCATCGTACCCGCCCGCCTTAATGGGCGATACGAATACCACATCGGGGTTTAGCCCGGCAATTTTTTCGACATCGAAGTTTCCCTCTTTGCCCAAGCGAAGGATGGATCCCTTGGCTATGCGATCCTTTACAACTTTGTTGAATAGGTAGTCGCTACTGTTAATACCTACAATGCTTGCGAGGGCGTTGAGCTCGGTAAAGTAGGCCAGCTGGGTAGACGAAAGGCAGATGGTTCGTTCTAGGGGAACCTTTACGATGTTGGGGAACGACACCCCCTGGTTGCGCGAGCGGGGCACTAGGGTAAAGTCGCCCAGCACATCGGTGGAGTCGATGGGGTTGAGAATGAGCACCCGCCTGACATCGCCCTTTTGGAAAACTTTAAACCCTCGGGCGTACTTCATTCTAACGGGCTTGCCGTTAAAATCGTCGCTCAGCTTCTTTGTCGAGCTGGTTTCGGTGACGCACGAGCACATTAGCAGCGCTGCCCCAAGCAGCATAATGGTAGAATTGTAGCGCATTTATTATGTTTTTATTTTGACGTGAGATGTGAGATGTGAGATTTGAGACATGAGACTTGAGATGTTAGACATTAGACTTGAGGTTTTAGACTCGAATCGTTCTGACGTCTAATATCTTCCTTCTCACCTCGCACCTCTCATATCTCGTATCTCATCTCTCACCTCAATCAGCTACCTTTTCGTGCCAACCACTTTACGGTAAGCACCAGTCCGGTAATGCTAACTACCGCTCCGCCTAAACAAAC
>CAXYUU010000019.1:0-18792 GCA_964292015.1 uncultured Acetobacteroides sp. | reverse complement strand
TGTCGGCAGTCGAGCATAAAATGGAGTTCAGTCGACCATCATCTGTCGGCAGTCGAGCATAAAATGGAATTCAGTCGACCATAAAATCGGACCAAGATGCAGCTCAATGGGGTTACCTGCCCATGTTAAGCGGTAGCTTTAGCGGTTAGGCTAACCATCGTCAGCGACATTTTGTATAGCGCAGGATTGTTTTTAAATAAGTGTGACGTATACTGTTTGTCAGAAGTTTATACTAAGCCTTGTATAGGCTACCACATGGTGTTTGCCCGAATTTAGCCGGTTTTACCGAACCTTAGTAGCGGTTGCCTTCGATGGTTGGTGGTAGAGGTGTCGTTTTTCGGGCGTTGTAGAGATGGAGGGGTGGCTATGGTTACCTTTCGGAATGCGGCGTACCACTTGCCGATGGTTGGTACCCTTATTTGGTGGCGTGTAAGGTGGTTGGGGTAGGGGCAAAAGAAAAGCCCGAACGGCATGTTCGGGCTTTCTGCTCCTCAACTAGGACTTGAACCTAGGACCCCCTGATTAACAGTCAGGTGCTCTAACCAACTGAGCTATTGAGGAGTGGTGTGGCACTCGTTTTTCTCAAATGCGATGCAAATATAGCAGTTCTTTTTATTCCCTCCAAGCCTTTTTCGAAGAAAACGGGTAGGCACAAAGCGTAAAAAAATACAACAAGTTGAGACGTTGCAGGTAATCAGGTGGTTGGAGTGCGGTTAAAAACCAATAAAACTTGGGGTATAGATTCTCATTTCGGTGAAAGTAGATATCTTTGAGCTCGGATATCAAAAAACAGAAATACGATTTACTAGATGGCATCAGTTTTAGGCTTGGGCAACGCTCTTGTGGACATCCTCGTGGGTGTGCCAAACGACGACTTTCTTAACCATTTCGACTTACCTAAGGGTAGCATGCAGCTTATCGACGAAAATACGGCAACCAAAATTACCCAACACGTAAAAAGCTACGAGCTGCGTAAGGCTCCAGGCGGTTCGGCGGCAAACACCATTAACGGGTTGTCGAAGCTCGAGGTTACTACCGGTTTCATTGGTAAGATTGGCAACGATGAAATTGGTACGTTTTTTAAGGAGGATATGATCAGAAGTGGTATCAATCCAATGCTAACAGTTGGTAAGGCTCCTTCGGGGCGCGCGCTAGTATTTGTTACCCCCGACTCGGAACGTACTTTTGCCACCTACCTGGGCGCAGCAATAGAGCTGGTACCCGAGGAGCTGGTGGAGAGCGAATTTAAGGGGTACGGATTCTTTCATATCGAAGGATATCTGGTGCAAAACCACGACTTGGTGCGTCAGGCGGTTAAGATTGCCAAAAAGCACGGGCTTAAGATAACGCTCGACCTGGCCAGCTACAATGTGGTTGAGCAGAACATGGAATTTCTCGATGAGATTATTCGCGACTATGTCGATATCGTTTTTGCCAATCAGGACGAGGCGAAGGCATTTACCGGGCTCGATCCCGAAGGTGCTCTTTCCGAGCTTGCCGGTCTTTGCGATATTGCTGTTGTAAAGGTTGGCCGTAAGGGTTCGCTAATACAGCGGGGTAAGGAGGTTCATAAAATTGGTATTATCGAGGCAACACCACTCGACAAGACCGGTGCCGGCGACTTGTACGCATCGGGTTTCATATATGGGCTCATTAACAAGTATCCGCTTAACATCTGTGGCGAAATTGGCTCCATCCTTTCGGGTAAGGTAATCGAGGTGGTTGGTCCAAAGATGGAAGATCATATTTGGGATACCATTAAGGAAATGATTGCCGAAGTTGTCCCTAAATAAGGGTTGCTCTTTGCGAACGTTTGTATATATTTGAAAGGGAAATTTTCTTTCAAGTATATACAAACGTAATTTTTTTAAGCTATGTTTCCAAAGGAAGTATATATAGGGCGTCGCAGCCGTCTTCGAAGTAAAATTGGTTCGGGGATCGCGCTGTTTCTTGGTAACTTCGAGATGCCAATGAACTATCGCTCCAACACCTACCGTTTTCGTCAGGACAGCAACTTTCTCTACTTCTTCGGTCTCGATCATCCCGACTTGGTTGGAGTGGTAGATTTCGATGCGGGTACCGATAGCGTTTACGGCAACGATATTGATATTGAGGATATCATCTGGATGGGGCCGCTGCCCAGTCTTAAAGATCAGGCTGCCGAGTATGGCATCGTGGCAACCCATCCGTTAGCAAAATTGCAGGATACCCTTAACGCCGCCATTAAGGCTGGCCGTAAGATCCACTTCTTACCTCCCTACCGCCATCAGAACATGATGGAGCTAAACAAGCTGCTCGGTATTGGCTCCGACCTTTTGGCATCGTACGTTTCAACCGATCTTATTAGAGCCGTTGTTAGCTTACGATCGATTAAGGATACCTACGAAATTGCCGAGATTGAGCGCGCCTGCGCGGTGGGCTACCAAATGCACGTTGCCTCGATGAGGATGTGCAAGCCCGGGGTGTACGAGCGCGAGATTGCCGGATTTATTGAGGGCATTGCCCTTCAGGGTGGCGGCGACATCTCGTTCCCCGTAATTCTTTCGCAGCACGGCGAGATTTTACACAACCACCATCACGGCAACAAGCTCGAAGCCGGCAGGTTGATGATTACCGACGCCGGTGCCGAAACATCGCTACACTACGCTTCGGACTTTACCCGTGTTACCCCGGTTAGCGGTAGGTTCACGCAAAAGCAAAAGGATATCTACAACATAGTGCTGGCCGCCAATAACCATGCTACAAGCATGGCAAAGCCTGGGATAAAGTATCAGGAGGTGCATTTGGCTGCAGCAAAGGTAATCGCCGAGGGGCTTATGGATTTAGGCCTCATGCGGGGTAATGCCGACGATGCGGTGAAGAATGGTGCGCATGCCCTGTTCCTCCCTCACGGTTTAGGCCACATGATGGGGCTCGATGTGCACGATATGGAAGATTTGGGTGAAAACTTTGTGGGGTACGATCAGGAAACTTCCCGTATCGACCAGTTTGGAACCGCCTACCTTCGTTTGGGGCGCCGTCTGGAACCTGGCTTTGTTATCACCAACGAACCCGGAATCTACTTCATCCCTGCACTTGTTGCCAACTGGAAGAGCGAAAATATCAACACCTCGTTCATCAACTTTAGCAAGGTGGAGGAGTATCTCGACTTTGGTGGCATTCGCCTCGAGGACGACCTGCTGATTACCGAAACAGGATGCCGTCTTCTTGGTGAGAAACGAATCCCAATTACCGTTGAGGAGGTAGAGGAAATGGCCAACAGCTAGTAGGCTAGAATTTATACCCGAAAGCCGCTCGCATTGCTGCGGGTGGCTTTCTGCTTTACGTATCAACCGGGTCGATGTCCCCTCTCCAACCATTGGGGCCTTGTGGCAGGTTGGCTTGATGTGGGATGATGGCCTCGCTATAGGGGCTAAGCTTAGGGAGTTCGATCTTTCTGTAATGTTACAGAAGCCCCAACAGCCGGTTTGGCCTCTCTGTAAAGCTACAGAAGCCTCAAAAGATGGTTTTGGGCTTTCTGTAAAGTTACAGAAGCATCAAAAAGATGATTTTGGGCTTTCTGTAAAGTTACAGAGACCTCAAAAAATGGTTTTGACCTCTCTGTAAAGTTACAGAAGCCTCAAAAGATAGTTTTGATCTTTCTGTAAAGTTACAGAAGCATCAAAATCCACTTGCTTGCCTAGGAAGGTGGTGGTGCGAACCGAGTTGCCCCCTGCCGAGCTCAATAGTCTATTCTGTTTGGTGAGGCTAACCAAACATGGTCTCGCTCTTTGTGGTAGGTGTTATTCAACCACGTTGTGGTTGGTTGCAGTTCCGTTCTACTTCCCCGAGTTTCACTCGGGGCTATTCATATTGAAGCCCTAATGGGCTTCAATATGTAATTTGCAGTAGTAGGTTCGAGCTTGTCCTTGGGTAAGTTTGCTACAAATGGCAGCAAAAAGTAATTTTGAAGGGATTAAATTTGAGTAGCCCCGCATGCAATGCGGGGATTGCCATACGCAAAATAGTAACAACCGCCGAGCGGTTGAATGTAGACGTACGAAGGTTACCCTAAAATAGGGGTAGTACCGAGCATCGCTGTTTGGGTTGCCATTTCGGTATTCGTTTTAAATGGTCGAACCGACGATAATTAAAAGCTATTCGGATGAAAATATGTGTTTACTGCGCTTCGAGCGATAAGGTTGCCGACAAGTACTTTGCGGTTGCCGAAGTTTTAGGTCGCCAAATGGCTGCCGAGGGTCACACGCTGGTTTACGGCGGCGGATCGATGGGGCTTATGGGCCGTATTGCCGATGTTATGATTGCCCATGGTGGCCATGTACGCGGGGTGATGCCCCGTTTTATGGATGCGGTGGAGTGGAGTCACAAGAGCATCACCGAAATGGTGCTGGTTGAGGATATGCACGAGCGCAAGAAGCTGCTGGTTGATGGTGTTGATGCCGTGGTGGCCCTTCCTGGTGGCTGTGGAACGTTGGAGGAGCTCTCGGAAATTATCACCTTAAAGCGTTTGGGGATGTTTACCAAGCCTATTGTGATCCTTAACCTGGAAGGATTCTACGATCCGTTGCACATGCTGCTCGAACGGATGATTACCGAGCATTTTATGCGCCCCGAACATCGCGAGATGTACACTTTTGTAAATAATTCGGAGGATATCATAGCGGCAATAAAAAATGCACCAGCATGGGGTGCTGATGCAATATCGTTTGCGGCAGTGTAGCTGCGGCTACTTATTCTTTAGGTAGAACAGGCGGGTGCCATCTATCTCCTCCTCCCTAAACGGGGTGCCGATAACCGATGGTGCCTTTACTCCGGTAAAGAATAGCTTTGGCCCAAAGAAGATACGGGCTTCATCCCAGTAGTTGAGTGATACAAAACCCTGAATGGTTCGGTATCCTCCTTCGATAATAATCGACTGGATATTCTTTTGAATAACGTATTCGAATATTTGGAGCTCGGCTTCCTTGGCAAAGTCGATGGATACAATGTCGAGGTTGGGAACGTTGTCGAATAGCTCCTTTCGGGTGCTCGATCCGGAGTTCTTACCAATGAATACAATGGTTGGCTGCGAGCCATCGAATATGGCGCTATCGGATGGAGATACGAGGGTGCGGTCAATTAGTATACGGGTGGGATTTTTCCCCGTCCAAAAGCGGACGTTTAGCTTCGGATTATCCTTTATGATGGTGTTATTGCCTACCAGAATGCCGTTCTCTTCGCTTCGCCAGCGGTGAACCAGGGTTCGACAGGCGTCGTTGGTAATCCAGGTTGGCTCAACGGGAGCATCGTCTTTGCGCTCTATGTCGATAAACCCATCGAGGGTTTGTGCCCACTTCAGAATTACGTAGGGACGTTTCTTGGTGTGGAAGGTGATGAACCGACGGTTAAGCCATTTGGCCTCCTCTTCGAGAATACCTACGGTTACCTCTATTCCGTGATCCCGCAGCTTCTGAATACCGGTGCCGGCAACCTTTTCGAACGGATCGACCATGGCTACCACCACCCGAGGTATTTTATGTTCGATAATCAGATCGGTGCATGGTGGTGTCTTACCAAAATGGCTACACGGTTCAAGCGATACGTAAAGGGTGCATTCGCTTAGTAGCGATTTGTCTTCGACCGAATTAATGGCGCTAACCTCCGCATGTGGCTCTCCATACTGGCGGTGGTAACCCTCTCCAACTATTCTTCCGTTATAAACAATCACCGCGCCAACCATAGGGTTGGGTGCTACGTTGCCTAACCCGTACTCTGCCAGCCGAAGGCACCTATTCATGTACTGCTCGTGCGTGTTGTTAACCATACGGTTTTATCTTACTTTTAGATTTCGAAATTAGCAGATTTTGCAACGCAATCAAAATAAATGACCACTTCTATTCGCTCCATTTTTAACAAATACCAGCAGCAGCTACAGACGGTATATTCTGTAGAGGAGGCCAAGGAAATTTTCTACCGGTTGGTAGAGCACTTTTTAAAGATTAGTAGGGCGCAGCTTCTGCTGGTTCTAAATCAGGATGCCGAAGCCGAACTGTCAGATAAGCTCCGCATTAGCATCGAGCGGTTACTTCAAAACGAGCCGCTTCAGTATGTAATAGGGGAGGTGGAGTTTTACGACTGCATCCTCAAGGTAAACCCGAGCGTGCTAATTCCACGTCCCGAAACCGAGGAGCTGGTCGACATGATAAGCAAGGAGTGGAAGGGGATGTCTCCCCAAATTATCGATTTTGGAACTGGTAGCGGTTGTATTCCCATCGCTCTGGCGCATGCCCTACCGCTTTCCACCGTTAAAAGCGTCGATATTTCGGCCGATGCGTTGTCGGTTGCTCGCGAAAATGCTCGTTTAAATGGCGTGGAGGTGGCTTTCGAGCAGGCCGACATGCGGAGCTACCAGTCCGACGCCAAGTACGATGTTATTGTGAGCAATCCTCCCTACGTAATGAGCTCCGAAAAGTTGCTGATGCGCGATAACGTGCTGGTTCACGAACCCCACCTAGCCCTATTTGTCGACGATAGCACCCCGCTGGAGTTCTATATCCCAATAGCCGAATTTGCGAGCCAATCGCTTGCCGATCGGGGGAAGGTTTACATGGAGATAAACCAGCAGCTTGGAGCACAAACCGCCGAGCTGTTCATTGCTAAAGGGATGGTGGCCGAAGTAAAACAGGACTTCTTTGGAGTCGACCGATTTGTAGTAGCACGATGGATGTAGAACGGAAAAAAAAGGAGGTTTCGGTTAAGGAGGCAATCGAAAAGCTCGAGCGTAGCTGCTCTTCTCGCGAAATGTGCGTGTCTCAGGTCGAGAGCAAGCTCTACCAGTGGGGCATCGACGCTAGCGAAAAGGCGGCAATTGTCGAATCGCTTATTGCTAACAGGTATTTAGATGATAGACGTTTTGCGATAGCTTTTGCTCGCGATAAGTCTAGGTTCGATAAGTGGGGGCCGCAAAAGATAAAGATGCACCTTCAGGCAAAGCGTATCGATTCGGACTACGTTGCCGAGGCAATGCTGGAGGTGGAGCAAAGCGAAATACCCGCGTCGTTAGTTCGGGAGCTGGAGAGTAAGGCCGAAACGGTAAAGGCAAAAAATACGTACGAGCTCAAAAATAAGCTGGTTGCCTTTGGATTGCGGAAGGGGTTTGGCTACGATCTCATTTCGAAGGAGGTGGATCGGATTATTAAGAAATAAAAAAGGCTTACCGAAGTAAGCCTTTTGTGGAGAATATCGGAGTCGAACCGATGACCTCTTGCATGCCATGCAAGCGCTCTAGCCAACTGAGCTAATCCCCCTTGTTTTGGTGATGCAAAAATAGATCTTTTTTAGGATGAAGCAATACCTAAGCCGTAAAAAATGGAAAAAACTTCCGCGAACTCCATTTTTATTCGTTCTAGCGCCTGCTTATTCTGCCATTTGCGAGGCTGCTAAAATGGTTTAGTTACGAATAGTTGGAGGTGAATTCTATTTGTTTTAAGGTGTTTGACGCTCTTGTACTGCCTTTTCTCCTCACTAATCTGCTGTCAAAACCCTCTTTTAAAACCACAGAGATTCTCGGTGCTTTTTGTTTACCTTTGTTCCATATTTAATCTGTAAATATGGGATTTGAACCAACCAGTACAGCAGCAGTTACGGAAAAGGCAATCCTTGTTGGTGTAATCACCGACAAGCAAACCGACTTTCAAACCAAGGAGTACCTCGACGAGCTCGAGTTCTTGGCCGAAACCGCTGGCGCTTGTACCGTAAAAAAGTTCGTCCAGCGAATGCCCAGTACGCATTCTAAAACGTACGTGGGTGCAGGTAAGCTCGACGAAATAAAAGCATACATAGTAGAGAACGAAATAGGGCTGGCCATCTTCGACGATGAGCTTAGTCCATCGCAGTTGCGAAATGTGGAACGACATCTTGAATGTAAGGTGTTGGATAGGACTAATCTTATTCTCGACATCTTTGCTGGCCGTGCTCAAACCGCCTATGCTAAAACACAGGTAGAGCTCGCCCAGTATCAGTACCTCCTTCCCCGGCTAACCCGTATGTGGACTCACCTTGAGCGTCAACGTGGTGGTATTGGTATGCGTGGTCCGGGAGAATCGCAGATAGAGACAGACCGCCGTATCATTCTCGAAAAGATTACAAGGCTAAAGGAGCAGCTGAAGAAGATTGATAAGCAGATGTCCGTTCAGCGGGGTAACAGGGGTAGCCTTGTTCGTGTGGCGCTGGTTGGATATACCAACGTTGGTAAGTCAACCCTAATGAACCTTATTAGCAAGTCGGAAGTGTTTGCCGAGAATAAGCTTTTTGCAACGCTTGATACAACCGTTCGTAAGGTAGTTTTCGAGAACTTACCCTTCCTTCTTTCCGATACGGTAGGCTTTATACGTAAGCTGCCTCACCAGCTAGTCGAATCGTTTAAGTCTACATTAGACGAGGTACGCGAGGCCGATTTCCTTATTCACGTGGTCGACATTTCGCATCCAAACTTCGAGGAGCAGATAAATGTAGTAAAGCAAACATTGGTCGACATCAAGGCTGGCGACAAGCCCGTGTTCTTGGTGTTTAATAAGATAGATGCCTTTACCTACGATAAAAAAGATGACGACGATCTTACTCCTGTAACTCGCGAAAACTGGAGTCTCGACGATCTTAAGAAAAGCTGGATGTATAAGGAGAATAGCCCGGCCATCTTTATGTCGGCAAAGGAGAAGCATAACTTGGAAAAATTCCGATCCGACCTTTACAAAATGGTTGCCGAAATAAGTCAGGGACGTTATCCTTTTGGGAACTTCCTTTGGTAGGTGTGAAATAGCTTAGCTCATCGCTAAACATTATGATATTAATAAAGCCAGAATCCGAAAGGGTTCTGGCTTTATTAATAATGTTGTTATCAAGTTATGCTTTAATGAAGCCTTGCTTGAGAAGGTATAGCGCAATTTGAACTGCATTGGTTGCAGCACCTTTGCGGAGGTTGTCGGCAACAATCCACATGTTAAGGGTGTTTGCTTGCGAGAAGTCGCGGCGTAACCGGCCAACGAATACCTCGTTTTTACCTTCAGCATAAAGAGGCATGGGGTAAAGGTTGTTGGTAGGGTCGTCTTGTACCACAATTCCTTCTGATTTTGATAGGATATCGCGAACTTCGTCGAGATCGTAATCTTTAGTAAATTCTACGTTTACCGCCTCGGAGTGACCTCCCTTTACCGGAACACGAACGGTAGTTGGTGATACGTTAATGGTGTCGTCGCTTAGTATTTTGCGAGTTTCGAAAACCATTTTCAACTCCTCTTTTGTGTAGCCATTGTCGGTAAACACGTCGATGTGTGGAAGACAGTTCATGTCAATAGGGTAGGGGTACACCATGTCGGCATCTTCTCCGCTGCGCTCGTCAGACATTTGTTTCAGCGCCTTAGCACCTGTTCCCGAAACCGACTGGTAGGTGGAAACAACGATGCGTTTTATTTGGTATTTCTTATGAAGTGGCGCTAGTGCAAGCACCATTTGAATCGTCGAACAGTTTGGGTTGGCAATTATCTTATCGTCTGGGGTAAGCTCGCAGGCATTTATTTCGGGAATAACCAGCTTCTTGGTTGGATCCATACGCCAAGCCGAGCTGTTGTCTACAACAAAGCAACCTACTTCGGCAAATTTAGGAGCCCACTCTTTAGATGCATCACCTCCAGCAGAAAAAATGGCTAGCGTAGGTTTCATTCCCAAACCAGTTTGTGCATTTACCACCTTGAAGGCTTTTCCTTTAAAGAAAACCTCTTTACCAACCGACCGCTCCGATGCGATTGGGATTAGCTCTGTTACGGGGAAATTCATCTCGTCAAGAACTTTAAGCATAACGCTTCCTACAAGTCCTGTTGCTCCAAAAACTGCTACTTTCATTGGTCTTTTATCGGGTAATAGGATAAATACTGGCTGATAATTTGGGGGAGTCAAAACAATTTTTGTAAATTTATTAAACTCCTGATAGGATGATAATCGGTTAACAATATTTATTACTTACTTATGAGGAATTCTCTGGTATCATTGGCATGCTTATGCCTTTTTCCCTTGTTTTCCGTTGGGCAAATTAATGATAACTTTTCCGGCAATTCACTCGAAGGTTGGGTGCAAAGTCCATCGAACCGATGGAGTATTGCAGTGGATGGTGCCAATACTGTTCTTCATCATAGCTACGACAACCTCAATTCGGGAAGAGATATTATTACCCATCCGGTAGCTATTTCATCGTACCAAAATGGAACGCTAACGTGGCGATTCAGCGTTAAGTATGGCTTTACCCCTTCGATGAATAATAGCTGGGTATTTATTCTTGCATCAAATGCTGATGCTACTCAGATGAACACCTCTCTCCCAGGACGCACATTGGTATTGGGGGTTAACTTTTCGGGTTCCGACGATTTGCTTAAGGTTTGGGAGCAGAATATCTCTGCGACGGGGAGTAAAACAGTTCGACAAATTGCGGCGACCACGCTTAACTGGGAAACTGGGGTAGGACCATCGTCTTATGGTTACATCGAGGTCGTCCGGAGTGCTGCAGGGGAGTGGAGTATTGGCTTTTCAAAAAGTTCTTACCAAAATACGTCGAAGGTTGGCTCATTTATATATACAACCGACCTTTCTATTCGTAATTTGGGCTTCATATACTGGTATTCCTCCAACGAAGATCGAAAGCTTTGGGTTGGGGACGTATCCCTTTCGTATGAAGAAACTAATATTGTAGATAAAAACTCTGAAATACGGGTTGTTCCTCTTGCCGATACGGTTATTGCATCAACATCTATCCTGCAAACTGTTACATCATCGAATTTTTTTATTGTAGATAGGGGAACGAAGGATGGTAAGGCAACGATTGTAGGTGCTCTAAAAGGAGTTCTTCGTTGTTCCCCTAAAGCCTATTTTAAGGTTGACCGCTGGAAGGGTGCCTTTAGTCTGATGTCTGGCGGAGCTGAAATACCCTCCTCGGTAAGTATGGTGGATAGCGTGCTAACCGTTACGCTTACCAAACCCGATACCATTAGGGATGGTACTTCGAAAGATTACCGGTTGATGGTTAACCTGCCCGATTCGTTGGTAGATGGCTTTTCGGTTGCCTTCACCTTCGATGGGAATACTCCTGTTCTTACTGCATCTAACTCGTCTGCCATCGGTTCTATTCTACTGGAAAAGGGGCGCTTTATTAGGGTTAATGCTGTTGCCGATCGGTTTAAACTTACTCCTGTAGTGAAATCGGTAAAGCACGGAGAGAGGATTGCTCCCGTTTTCTGTGCAATAGACCGCTTTGGAGTCATTGATGTCGACTTTGCCCAGCTGTGTGAACTTACCATTACTGGTGATGATGGCATATCTACCAAAATACAGAAAAAAGCAGGTAGGGGTGAGCTCGTATTCGGTGACATTATTGCTGTTGGATCGCGATATTTCGATTTGTTGCTTACTGCTGATGGCGTTCTTCCTTATAAATGTCGCATTTTACTGCTAAACGATACTTCGTCTGTAGTGTTTGGTGTTGAGGTGGCTACGCATGAGGCAACTGTAAATAATATAACCTACGAATCGGCCGTTAATCTTGCCCAATTTACCCTCAAGGATGTTGGGGGCGATGGACTTCAAACTGTAGTTAGGGCATTCGACTTTGCCATTACCTCGTCGAAGGTTGATGCCTCTAAGGTGGTTGAGGGGGCACGGTTGCAGGTTGGCAGTGCGGTGCAGAGCTGTCGTATTGCTCAGCTGTCGAAGGATGCTTTACGGGTGGAAGTTTTCGATAATGTCCTCAATATAGACGAGAGGGACAGCATCGCTGTAAAGCTTGATCTTTTCTTTAATCCCAAGGAGTTTGTCGATTTAAGTAGCCTTTCTTTTTCACTTAAGCAGGTGATTGCCGATAGTGCCAGCTCTATCTTTGCATCTTTTGGTGCTATTCCCGTGAATACGTTCAACTTTAAGGTTACAGCCGATACGCTCAACTTCTCAAAAATACCTGCTGCCGTTAGTCCGAATACCCCTTTCGATATTTGGGTAAAGGCTAGTGATAGGTTCGGTAATACCGATACCGACTATTCGGGGAGCTGTCGGCTGGTCATTGCAGGTGCCAGTACGTTTAGTGGCGAGCAGGCCTTTACTTCGGGTGTTGCCAAGTTTACCGGACTACGAATGGCAAAAGGAGGTGGCTATTCGGTGGGGGCTTCGTCTGAAATACTAAAAGTTAATGGTCAATTTATTATTGCCGATAACGATTCGTACCTAAAAGTAGCTCGATCGCCACTATACTTAAGGGATATTACCTCAACTTCTACCTTTTTTGATGCGTTGAAATTCTTAATTGTAGATACGGGTACTAGCGATACGCTTAAAACTTGTATAGCGCAGCTAACCTTGCAATCTTTAGATACATTAGGAGGCATAGTTGCCGTTCGGCGTATCGATAGCGTTGCGGTTCTTTTAAATGGGATTAGGGTTAACCTTAAAAGTGTCTCCTATTCTGGGGGAAAGATGGTGCTGAAGCTGGACGATTCGGCGTTGGTGGTGCCCAATAGGTCGGAATGCGAAGTTATTGTTAGGGTTAAGCTGGCAAAGGCACAGGCGATGCTTCCTTTCTACATTACGATTCCTGCTGATGGGATTACGTTGGGAGCTAACTCGTCACTTATTTCTAAAACTTGCAGCTATGCCATACAATCCGATGTGATTCGGTATAAGATGGTAGCCGATAGAATACTCGCCGCTCCGTATTCCATTCTTCTGCTTCACAATCAGCTCATTTCTCTAAGATATCAGCTTACAACTGGTGATGGTGAGTATGTTTCCACCTTTTTGGGGAGGGTTGCTGCCCAATCGGTTGGTTTGTTCAACGTAAATCCGATAGTTTGCGGAGGTGTTATCGGCATAAATGGGGCAAAAGCCGGTGATGAAGCTGGCGATGCCAGCGTTCGACTGGTGGCAAATGATACCATTGTGACAACTTCGCAGTTTCGGATTGCAATGCAGGTTGATACTCTTATTTCCGCTACTGCAGTAGCTTCGAAAATGGTGGGTTGGCAACGATTGCCCTCGGGTAGCTACGTGCATTCGGGAGACGAGGGGAAGTCTCTCCTCTGTTATGCCCTATCACCGACTGCTGCTGCCCGAAATACCCAGTGGCACGTGCGGTTTAAGCTCGACAATACGAACTTTTCCACCGAAAATTTCATGCGGTTGCTCCTGATGACCGATAGGTTGCCTTATAAAGATTCAGCCTACTCTGCGGTTGCGCTATCCTATAAGAAAAGTGGAACGAAAACTTTCTTTCAGCTCGAAACGCTTGTAAACGGTAAGGTTATTGCCGTGTCCGATACCATTTATACAGGTAGTATTGTTGGAAAGATGGCCGAAGTGTATATCCTTAAAGATGATAGCGGGCTTTTCCGAGGAAATGTTTTTATTGATGGCTATCGTTGCTGCCATTTTTATAATGTGGCAATGCCCTTTACCAAGGTTGCCCGCTATTGCGGGGTAGAGTACCAGTGCTCCTCCTCGAATGTGGGCAAAATGATGGTCGATTTGATGGAGGTGGTTGGTTCGGAGCAGCATCCCCGAGTTGTAGATGGTTTCTACTCATCGAAAGGTGATGCCTCTTTGACAATGAATTTGCCCCTTTCCTCAACAGAAAACCTATCGGTTACAGCATCCGACATGCAGTACCATCCGGCTACAATCTCCAATGTGATTGTTGAGGGATGTCAGGTTCATTTTCGTATAGGCAACGTTAAGGGATCACCCTACAGGGTAAAGGTGGGAGGAGTTGTGAATGGGCAAACCTTTTCCGATACCTGTTCCATTCGTATTAGGGCAGGATTGGAGTTTGGCGATGTTACTATTTCCGAAATTATGTTCGATCCAACGCCATCGGTAGGTTTGCCCGAAGTAGAGTACCTTGAACTATATAATCGCATTGCTGACACGCTTTCGATTGGTGGTTGGACGGTTTGGGTTAACGGAAAGCTGTGGAAGTGTAGTCCTGCAAAGGTATCTCCTAAGGGGTATTTGGCCATTTCGTCGGTAAGTGGTGCCGGAGTTTTGGGTGTGTACGGTAATGTAGTGGGAGCTACAGGTTTTGATGGGCTACCCAATGCCAAGGGAGATGTAGCTATTCTAAATTCACAGGCGAAGGTAATTGCTACTTCCTACTACTGCGACAGGTTTCTTGCATCTGAAGGAATTACAGGAGGAAAGTCTCTCGAAAAGCGAGATATCAACAGCTTCGCAGAGGGTGTCGAATGCTGGGCTTCATCTAAAGATTCGAAGGGAGGTACACCCGGTGCGGTTAATTCGGTTTCCGAAAAGGTTGTCGATGTAACCCCTCCCGAAGTGGAGCAACTTTTTTGTGAGGAGCCTAATTTGCTTACTATTACCTTTAACGAACCAATTGTTGTAGGACCATCCTTTGCCATCTTGCCTGATGGCATCGACGAAAAGGTGTTCTATCGGTTTAACCCGTTGGAGCCTCGTAAGCTCTCCATTCGACTTTCCTCCGATTTAAGTCGAAGTAGCTGCCGCTCTTTATTCCTAACAGATGTAGCCGACTACTCGGGCAATAAGCTAACTTCTGAAATTGTTTTAGCACTCAGCAATCCTCCTGTAAAAGGCGATCTGCTTATTAATGAGGTACTCTTTAATCCCGTTGGCGATTGTTCCGACTACGTTGAGATTGTAAACGCATCTGCCAAACCTATAGACTTGAGCGGTATTGTTATTTGCAGAAGAAATGCAGAGGGCAAGCTCGATGAGGTTAAGCGAATAACCGACCGATACGATATTCTTCAACCTAAAGCATATGCTTTAGCCTGTTCTACTCCCGAAATTATTGCGTTGAGGTATAGCCGGTGCAGTACTGCTTGCTTTAAAAAGGTTGCCTCCATGCCATCATACCCCAACGATGCAGGAGTGGTGGTTATTGCTGATACCGCTTTGAACGTAATTGACGAGTTGGTTTATTCCGAAAAGATGCATTTTAAGATGTTACCTACCTTCGAAGGCGTTAGTCTCGAAAGGGTTGGTATTACCGATTCGCGATGGCAGTCGGCAGCAAAGCAGGCGGGCTACGGAACCCCAGGTGTTGCCAATTCTCAGCAGCTTATCCTCGAAAGTAGTACAAGCCAGGTTACGCTTGCCTCTACCATCATTTCGCCCGATGGCGATGGCGTAAACGACTATCTCGCCATATCCTACCAGCTCGAAAAACCGGGAACAATGGCTGCTGTCGATATTTTTACAAGTGGAGGTGCCTTGGTGAAGACACTTTGCCGCAACGAGCTGCTAGGCACCGTAGGGACTATTGTTTGGGATGGCGTAACCAATGGAGGATTACGCGTTTCGCGGGGTATTTATATTGCGATAGTAAAGCTGGTAGCGGTAGATGGTACGTGTAGCGAAGTGCGACAAGTTTTTAGCGTAGCGTATCGATAATCAACTTTTTTATCCATATTTATGCTTTAATTGTTATTCGATTACCAGAATACGTTACAACCCTAGTACATTATGAAGATATCGTGGTCAAAACGGAGAAAAAGAAAAAAGCTTACCGAACACATCAAGGCCATCAACCAGTTCCTGTTTTCTGATATTTGGAAATTCTCGATCTCTCAGGATCCTAGTAAAAAAGGTAATTTTTGGATAAATACGCTACGTATTACCATGCTTGCCTTTCGGGGTTTTAAGGAGGATAACGTAGCCATTAGGGCTTCGGCGCTCACCTTTTTTACCACCATTGCCATTGTACCTATTTTTGCGATGTTCTTTGGTATTGCCAAGGGGTTTAAACTCGACGAGAGCATGCGGAAGTTTCTTAGCACCAAGTTCGAAGGACAGGAGGAGGTGCTTAAGTGGATAATCAGCTTTGCCGACTCTTTAATCGAGAAAACAATGGGTGGACTTATGGCGGGAGTTGGATTCATTATCCTTCTTTGGACTATACTCCAGGTATTTGCCAATATCGAAATGTCGTTTAATGCTATCTGGCATCTCGAAAAGGGGAGAAACTTAACCCGAAAGTTTAGCGACTACTTCTCGTTGATGCTAGTTGCCCCCGTTCTACTTATTGCATCGAGTAGTGCCAATGTTTACTTGGCTACCATGCTACACTCCATCTCGGCGCAGTACGAAATTGTTGGTTATGTTGCTCCAATCTTTGTGTTTTTTCTAAAGTTTATTCCTTATCTACTTGTAGGAGCCTTGTTTACCATCATTTACTTGGTAATGCCCAATACCAAGGTAAATTTTAAGGCAGCTTTAATTGCTGGTATTGTGGCCGGATCGACATTCGAACTTGTTCAGTGGGGGTATATCTACTTTCAGGTAGGCATGTCGCGCTACAACGCCATTTATGGTAGCTTTGCAGCACTTCCGCTATTTATGGTTTGGCAGCAAATTAGCTGGACTATCGTATTGGTTGGTGCCGAAATATCATTTGCCATACAAAACGTGCATTTGTACGAGTACGAATACGAGATTGATAACGTTAGCAACAACGATCGTAGAACCTTATCGGTGCTTCTAATGGCTCGAATAGTAAAGCGGCATATTAAGGGTGATGTGCCCTATACTAGTGAGGAGTTGTCGGAGGAGTTACAGCTGCCGGTACGGCTGGTGCGCCTGTTGCTGGGAAACATGCTTAAGGGAAACTTGCTGGTTGAGACCTATACCGATGATCCCAAGAGCAGGGGGTATGTTCCCGCTATTTCTGACGAATCGATTACCATTTGTCAGATATACGACATCCTCGATCGTCAGGGAGTTGATGATGTGATACAACCCAATGCCGAGCTGTATGCCAAGATCTGTTCCATTACCGAGCAGATGGATAGGGAGGTTTACAATAGCGATCTTAATATTAGGCTAAAGGATTTGGTTTAGCCTAAGGAGGGTGGGCTGTTGCCCCTATAAATGGAAAAATAAAAGGGCATTGAGCTTAACGAAGTTACGGTTGCTTGCTAGCAGTCTAACATTTCGGTATGCTCAATGCCCTTTTTGGCTGATTGTCTTTTTTCTTGCTGACAGCTTCTGTATTTTCCCATTTCTGGGATGAACTGCTGCTTCCTTGCCAATGCCGAAGCCTCTTTTGCCAGTAGTGCCGGTGTTCTACTCCCGTAACCACAGGTGAAGCTGGCCATTGTCGGTATTTGAAAGCGCTTCTTCCAAGTTATCGTGGCGAAAACCTTTGTATTGCGATACAATATCAAATAGCCTATCAAACTCTTTCGCGCTTCGAGGTATTCGGCAGCCGCCATTTAGCCCAATAAGGATGAGCCAGAGGTCGGGGGCAAATGGTCCTCCCGTTGTATTCACCAGCTTTATCTCATTAATGTCTTTCCACTTTATCTGCTGGGTACTTCGTTTGGGATGCTCCACCTTAACCAGCTCTTCAGTGATAGTTATGGTAAATTCATCTTCGTTTTTTTTGGAATTTGAAATGCCCAATAGCTTATCAAGTAGTTCCATAAGTATAGTTTGTTTAGTTGCTCTCTTCAATCTAATCATACGTCATTTTCAAAATTATTAAAATTATTGATTGACGCTTACTCTTTCAAAAAGGTATTGTCGATGACCGAAATCCCTTTTTGATAAGTGTTAATGCTCTTACTGTCAGTGTTGTTGCTTGTTAGTTGCAATGGCTAACTATGCGTTATATAGCCAAAAACATGCTTGGTGTTTTTGTTTTATTTAGCTGTTTTTTTTCTTCTTAAAGTAGCTTGCCATAAATAGCACGCCCGCTACAATCAATGGAAGGGTAATCATCATAACAATACCAATGCTAGCTGCTATGGATTGATTCAAGGTATAGTTATGCTGGTATATTAGTGGGCTTAACCCTAAACCTACGAGGGTTAACAGGGCACCACCCAGCAGCTCCCATTTCCAGGCAATAACCAGTAGGCCAAGTAGTATAAATGAAGGAGAAAGGTGAACTATAAAACGCGCCACCTGTTGCCATAAGGCATACTCGGGCGAAAATGCATCGAATGCGAAAAGGCTGACAAAAATAATGGACAGCATACAGATTGCGCGGGGCAACCAATGAAGTAAGCTCACTGATGATTTCATGCGGTTCTCGTATTATTTGCGATCGTAGGTAACGAACACGAGCGGGCACCTTGGTTTGGCGTAGCTTCATGCTAGATGCCTTACTTGCTCTAAATATAATGATAAATACCCATATAAATGGCCATGTCTTCCCCATAAATATGATTTTTTAGGGAGCAACCCGGCTTAATTAACTGTTCTAATAGGTTTGATAGGCATTATTAAGTTGCGGGTTGGTTTAATCATGATACGGAACTTTGGTTCGAATTGGCATTTTCACCCTTTACCAATGCCTTTTTTTCCTTCTTTATTATATCGAAAAATGGGTACCGTTTTTTACTCGTAAAGGCAGTAGCCATGCATTGTGGTACGTTCTTTTTTCTTTCATATAAAGATGTGATGTATGAGGGAAATAGGATGTTTTTCCCATACAAAGCGGCGTTTCATGGGAGATTTATATTGTTGTATAGGAGAACTGTGATACTTTTCCCGTACAAAATGGCGTTGTATGGGAACATTGAGATGTTTTACCCATACAAGGCGGCGTTGTATGGTAGAGCAGTGGCGTTGTATGGGAACACCGCTATCTTTTTCCCATACAATGTCGTTTTGTATGGGAAAAATGAGACGTTTAGTAGGCGATTTGTGGGGTTTTTAACGTGTAGTAGCTTGTTGTATTTTGTTGCACAGTTGTTTATGGTGTTTTGTGGCTGTAAGCTATGTAACTTCGCGATGTTTTGA
>CAXYUU010000018.1:0-18824 GCA_964292015.1 uncultured Acetobacteroides sp. | reverse complement strand
AGTAAATGCAGATGCAAATGGACATATTACGACATGGCGTGGTATGTATAATGAATTATCAAAGGAATATGACATTATTTTCATTTTCCCATATGAAAACACAAAAACATCATTTACTAATAATGTTACTTATGTAAAAAAGATAACAAATATTCCTGGTTTAAAATTGTTATCATACATATTTTTCTCGTTCACATCATTTGTCAAACTTAACAATAAATACAAACCAGATTTTGTAATATTAGACTTTTATTCATTCTTTTTCACCATTATATACATATTAAAGAAGGATCGTCCTAAAGTTATTTTAGATTTTAGAACACCTATTCACAATGAAAGAAAAGAATCTGGTTTTCTATTTGAATTAATGAAAGTGTTTACAAAATTAATTCTTAATTACAATCGATTATATCATAATGGAGTATCATTCATATCGAATTCTCTAAAAGAAACTTATGAAAAAGATCTTAGTGTGAATCTTAATAATAAAATTCATATATGGCCATCTGGGGTTGATAACAATCATTTTACAGGAGACTATAAAAGTCTTGATTTATCATTTCCTTTTCATTTCTTCTTTCATGGAGGTTTATCATTTAATAGAGGACTTGACGAACTAATTGATGCATTTTATAAAGCAAAAAATAATAATATATCTATTCATCTAACAATTGTAGGTGATGGTCCAAATAAAGATAGTTTATTAAAAAAAGTTACAGAGAAAAATCTAGAGAAATATGTTTCTATTCTACCTAGTGTAACTTTCAATGAGATCCCATATTTAATAATGAGATCCCATATCTGTGTGTTAACATATCCAAAGATAAAATACTGGGAAGACAATGTGCCTTTAAAACTATTAGAATATATGTCAATGAAAAAGCCTTTACTGTTAACAGACCTTGATTGTTTCAAATTAATAACAAAAGATGGTCTGTTTTGTGAATTTATTGAAAACAATAACTCTGACAATATATATAACGGCATAATAAACTCTATTAACAATTATCAAAACTTATCAAAACACACAAATACTGAAAGAAAAATAATTGAGTCACAATATTCATGGAATATAATAGCCCAATTTTTCTCTAAATTTCTCAGCCAACTTTAAATAACTTTTGATTTAAACTATTTTTATTCGAATCATATAATGCATAATTAAATTATGGATTCTATTCCAAAATATATTTCGGTACAAATACTCACTATTGGACCTGATTATCACAATCATCGAGGGGGAATTGGGGCTGTAATCGAAATCTATAGCAAATATTTCGATAGGTTCAATTTTTTACCCTCATTTAAAGTTGGTTCGACTTTGTTTAAGTCTATTTTCTTTATTGGTTTTATATTTAAACTGTGTTGGAAACTAATTTTTGATCGCCGAATTAAAATCATTCACATTCATGGAGCTTCTTATGGAAGTTTCTTTCGTAAGTTTTTTTGCTTTGTTATTTCCAAATATATTTTTCGGAAAAAAGTGATCTACCATATTCATGGTGGTGGTTTTGCTGATTTCTACAATAGTAGCAATATAATTATTAAACACATAATTAAGTTATTTATTGAACATGCTAATGCTATTATTTGCCTTTCAGAATCTTGGAAAATGTTTTATACCAATAATTTTAACCAGAGGAAAATATTTATTACTCGCAATATTATTGATTATCCTTCCATATCTGTATGTCAAAAAGAAAAAAATCAAGTAATATTCCTGTTTCTTGGTTTAGTTTGTAACGCTAAAGGCATTTTCGATTTAGTTCAAGTCTTATCGAACAACAAAGAGAAGTACAGCGGTAAAATAAAATTGATTATTGGAGGGAATGGAGAAACCGACCTATTAACTGAAATAATAAAAGAACAAAAGTTAGAAGGTTTAGTAAATTTTGTAGGATGGATTACTAATGATGAAAAAAAAGCATGGCTTCAAAAAGCAGATGTTTATATTTTACCATCCTACAACGAAGGGCTGCCCATTTCAATTTTAGAAGCGATGTCGTATGGTCAAGCCATTATTTCAACGAATGTTGGTGGAATTCCTGAAATTGTAATACCCAAACAAAATGGAATTATAATTGAGCCAGGGAATCTAGTTGAAATAGAATTAGCAATAGACTTTTTCATTGAACATTCTGAGACAATAGAAATGTATGGGCAAGAGTCGAAACGAATTGTAAAAAAACATTTGCCAGATTTCGTCACATCTGAATTAGATACAATCTACAAATCATTGCTGAATAATGAACAAGCATTTTCTTAAAAAAATACGAGATAACATCCCAGAGCCGTTAAAATATTTAACAGCTCCTATATTTCGGAACAAATTAATACGAAACAAAAACTATTGCCAGTACCGAAAGTTATTATCTCAAAGAGAATTGCTGAGCCAATCGGATATTAAACAATATCAACTTAATGAATTAAAAAACATACTTAACTATGCTTATCAGTGGGTTCCCTACTATACTGAATTATTCGACAAAATAGGCTTTAAGCCTCAGCAATTACATCGTTTTGAAGATATTGAAATCATTCCATATCTTACAAAGGAACTAATACGAAATAACTTTGATAGGTTGATTTCGACACAAAAAGTACTTGGTGGGCATTATGTAGCCACAACTGGAGGTAGTACAGGTGAACCATTAAAAGTTTTATTAGATTACGATTGTGTTTTCAAAGAGAATGCCTTTGTCAACCATTTCCGCAATAAAATTGGTTATCTGGATACAGATAAATTGGCAACATTCAGAGGAGTCGAATTTGGCGATAAACTTTGGAAATTCAATCCAATGCAAAATGAGTTAATTTTTTCCCCATTCAGATTATCAAAAAAAACAATCGTACAATATGTCTCCAGAATTAATGCTTTTAAGCCAAGTTTTTTAAATGGTTATTTATCTTCTTTATACTTTTTTGCCAAATTACTTGAAGAACATAATCTTCAAGTAAAATTCCCGCTTAAAGGTATTTTCCTAATATCGGAAAATATAGATCAAACACAACGAAAATTTCTCGAACAATTTTTTGGAGTGCAATCTTCCTCCTTTTATGGGCATAGCGAACGGTGCATTATAGCCGAGGAAATTATACCTAATGAATATAATTTCGATCCATACTATGGTTACACAGAGTTAATAACTGATAAAATCGATAGTTGTTCTATTATTGGTACAGGATTTTTGAATCAAACAATGCCCTTGATCCGGTACAAAACAGATGACCAATGTAAAATTGAAGCTGCAGATCGGGCTAAAATACTAGGAAGATGGGATATTACAGAGTATCTTATCGGTTCTAATGATGAGAAGGTTTTTCACTCTGCGTTTAACTTTCATAGCGAAATTTTCAAAAATGTAACGGGGTACCAATTTGTACAACTTAAAAAAGGAGTGGTTACACTGCAAATTTTAGTCAATGAAAATTTTAGAATTTTGGATATTGATATAATGAAAATAGAGATTGATAGGAAAACTAAAGGGGTTATCAATTTTGAAATAAAAGTAGTTGACAGGTTATTTTTATCCAAAAGAGGTAAGTACAAAATGTTTATCAGAGACATTGATGTGTAATATACAAAAAATTGAAAATAGCATTTCTTTTAAATCAAAAGAAGTAAATTTTAGAGGATACGATCCTTTTGATGGACTAAATAGTTATATATTTAAAATATTTCCTTTTTTTAAAAAATCAAGATTATTTAAATTATTTTGGTTGCAATTTTTTAAGTTATCACCTATTAACTTTAGATATATTGTTGGAATAAAAAAGGAATATAATCCAAAAGGATTAGGCTTATTCCTATCTGGATATTGTAATCTTTATAAGATAAACAATAGTAATGAACATTTAAAAACAATTAGTTTTCTTGTTTCAAAGATCAATCAATTAAAATCTTCTGGTTATTCAGGTAGTTGCTGGGGGTATAATTTTGATTGGCAAGCAAGAGCGTTTTTTCAGCCACTAGGCACTCCTAGTGTAGTTGTAACCTCATATGTCGCATGCTCTTTACTAGATGTTTACAGTATTACTAACGAAAAAGAATTGCTGGATACTGCGAGATCTGCATGTAATTTTATACTTAGTGACCTTAACAAAACTGTTGATAGTGATGGTGATATTGCATTTTCATATTGTCCATTAGATAACACACAGGTATTTAACGCTTCTTTACTAGGTGCTAGGCTTCTATGTAGAGTTTATAATTACACAAAAGAGTCGATTCTTATTGAGGAAGCAAAAAAAGTTATTTCATTTGCCTGTAAGCATCAAAACAATGATGGCTCATGGTCTTACAGCCCTCTTTCATTTCACAGTTGGATAGATAATTTTCACACTGGCTATAATTTAGAGTGTATTTATACCTATATGCATATATCAAAAGACTATAGTTTTGAGAAAAATTTCAAAAATGGTATGAAATATTACCTAAGTACCTTTTTCGAAGAAAGTGGCATTCCTAAATACTATAACATTAAAAGATATCCTATTGATATGCATAATACAGCTCAACTTATAATAACATTAAGTAAAACAGGGCTATTAAAAACAAATAAAAAATTGATTGACAATGTTTTAAATTGGAGTATTAACAATATGTATGATAAAAAGAAAGGGTACTTTTACTATTCAAAAAATAAATGGTTTACAAATAAAATAGCATACATAAGATGGACCCAAGCTTGGATGTTCTTAGCTTTGTCAACATATCTTAAAGAAGAACAAAAATAAAATTAATGAAAACCATCCTTCTAGTATTCGGTACCCGACCGGAAGCCATAAAAATGGCTCCGCTGGTAAAGGCATTAGAGAAACAAACCGATTTCTTTAATACGGTAGTTTGCGTAACTGGCCAACACCGCGAGATGCTCGACCAGGTGCTGCAGCTGTTCGATATAAAGCCCGACTACGACCTTAACATAATGAAGCCCGGACAGGATCTTTACGATGTTACCGCTCGGGTGCTTATTGGGATGAGGGATGTTCTTGATGAGGTTAAACCTGATTTTATACTGGTACATGGCGATACAACCACCACTACAGCAGCAGCTTTGTCGGCGTTTTACAGGCAAATTCCAGTTGGGCATGTGGAGGCAGGTTTACGTACGCACGATATCTATAGCCCTTGGCCCGAGGAGATGAATAGGCAGCTTACGGGTAGGTTGGCTACGTTACACTTTGCACCTACGCCACTAAGCAAAAGTAACCTACTAAACGAGGGGATAAGCGAAGCAAACATCACTGTTACTGGAAATACGGTAATTGATGCCCTGCATAGGGTAGTTGATACCATAAAGGGCAACACCCAAATAGAAAAAGACCTTACACTTGGTATTGAGGATCAAGGTGTAAATAAGCATACAATCCAGCAATGGGGTGCTTCGCGCAGAATGGTTCTAATTACCGGTCACCGAAGGGAGAACTTTGGCGAGGGCTTTTTAAATATCTGCCATGCCATTAAGGAGCTTGCCACGAGATTCCCCGAGGTCGATTTTGTTTACCCCGTACACCTTAACCCAAACGTACAAAACCCGGTTAACGAAATACTTGGTGAAAAAGGGGTTAATGGACAAGTTGGGCTTCCCAACGTTTTTCTTGTAAAGCCGCTCGATTACCTACCGTTTGTTTACCTAATGAGCAAGAGCTACCTGTTGCTAACCGATTCGGGAGGCATACAGGAGGAGGCTCCCGGCTTAGGTAAACCCGTGCTGGTAATGCGCGATACCACCGAACGGCCAGAAGCTGTTGATGCAGGTACCGTACTTCTTGTTGGAACCAACAAGGAGAACATCGTAAAAGAGGTTATCCGATTACTCGACAACGAGGAGCATTATAGGATTATGTCACAAGCAGTAAACCCTTATGGTGATGGTAAAGCTTGCGATAGAATAGTAGAGGTGCTAAAAAACATTTAAGATATGAAGTTTAAGCAGGTTTGCTTTATGGGCTTAGGCTATATTGGCCTACCCACCGCTGCAATCGCGGCCAGTAAAGGTGTAAAGGTTCTTGGTGTAGATACAAAGCCAAACGTGGTAGATACCATAAATAGGGGCGAAATACATATCATTGAACCTGGTCTTGGGAATGTTGTAAAGAGCGTTGTGGAAAATGGAAACTTACGGGCTGCACTGGCTCCAGAAGTTAGCGATGCCTACCTAATTGTAGTACCCACACCATTTAAGGGAAACCACCAGCCCGATATATCGTTTGTAGAAGCAGCAACACGAGCCATTATCCCGCTACTAAAAGAGGGTGATTTGTACATCATCGAATCTACATCGCCAGTTGGTACAACCGATAAGATGGCCGCTTTTATTCTTAACCAAAGGCCCGAACTAGCAGGCAAAATACATATAGCCTACTGTCCCGAGCGTGTATTGCCTGGAAATGTGCTATTTGAACTCATAAATAACGATAGGGTGATTGGTGGTGTTGATAAGACATCAACCGAGAGGGCTCAAGAGTTTTACGCAACATTTGTGGAGGGCAAGCTGCATGCTACCAATGCCAAAACCGCTGAGATGTGTAAGCTTACCGAAAATTCGTCGCGCGATGTGCAAATAGCCTTTGCCAACGAGCTCTCGCTAATTTGCGATAAGGCAGGTATCAACGTTTGGGAGCTAATTGAGCTGGCAAACAAGCATCCACGTGTAAACATACTTCAGCCTGGGGCAGGGGTAGGTGGGCATTGTATTGCGGTAGATCCCTACTTCCTAACGGCAGAGTTTCCAATGGAATCGCAGCTTATTGGGAAGGCACGCGAGATAAACAACTACAAGGCATTTTGGTGTGCCGAAAAGATAAGGAGCTCCATGCTAGAGTTCGAACTTAAAAACGGCCGTAAGCCCAACGTTGCCTTAATGGGCCTTGCTTTTAAGCCAAATATCGACGATTTAAGAGAAAGCCCCGCAAAGTATATAGCCCAAAAGGTAATGCAGTCGGAGCAAGATGGCATAATGATTGTTGAACCGAACATTAAGGAGCATGGAGTATTTCGTTTAACAGAATATCAAGAGGCTTATAGCAAGGCAGATGTTGTAGTATTTTTAGTTGCCCACAGCCAGTTTAAGATGCTAAAGCGAGATAATAGTAAAGTTCTTCTCGATTTTGCTGGGGTATTCAAGTAGGATATTATAATAAAGATTAAAAATAAAACGTTGAATTTACAATCCAGTAAACGAATAAGTTTTCTAGGGATCCCTGTCGATTCGCTAACAATGGCAGAAACCATTGACAAGATAGACAAGACCATTGCAAGTAGACAACATATCAACCACGTTGTGATTAACGCAGGTAAAGTTGTCTCCATGCAAAAAGATAGGGAACTTTTTGATAGCGTGGTAAGCTGCGATATGATTAACGCCGATGGTCAAAGCATAGTATGGGCCGCCCGCTTTTTAGGAAAGCACCTTCCCGAAAGGGTTGCCGGATCCGATTTGATGCAGGAACTGGTAAAGTTAGCCCATCTGAAAAGATACAAATGCTTCTTTTTTGGTGCAAAAGAGGAGGTGGTAAAAAAGGTGGTAGATGTATATGCTTCAATGTACAGCCCTAATATTATTGCTGGCTACAGAAATGGATACTACAGCAAGGAGGAGGAGCCAACTATTGCACAGCAAATAGCCAGCAGTGGTGCCCAAATACTCTTCGTAGCAATTACATCGCCCAAAAAGGAAATATTCCTTGATAAGTATAAGGAAACGCTTAACGATGTCTACTTTACTATGGGGGTAGGGGGAACCTTCGATGTTATTGCAGGTTTCACCAAACGAGCACCTCGTTGGATGCAAAATATTGGGATGGAGTGGTTTTATCGACTAATTCAAGAACCTCGTAGGATGTGGAGGAGGTATCTTATTGGGAATGCAAAGTTCATATACCACGTGATAAATGAAAAAATGAGGAGTTAATTACACGAATTGGGGCGAATGGAGCGAATTACATTGTCTACAAATAGATGAAAAGATGAAAACATGAAAGATTTTGCGTCACCTGTTCTCATGTCGCTTATCACAATTAGGGACACCCGACTTTACGACTCATACAAAGAATCCGTGTAAATCATCTCAATCCGTACTATCAGTGTTCTGAAGCTACTCCCTACTTCAATCCGTGTAAATCAGCACCATCGGTAAAATCAGCGTTCGGGTTCAACTCACCTATTCGCAATAAATCGGTATATTTGCTACTATCACCCATTTGCAAGTAAAAAGCCGCAAAGAGCAGTATGGAAAACGCTGATATAGAAAAGCTCATAGCCCATGGCGAAGGGGAGCAGCTCGAATTTAAGAGTAGCTTTAACGATTCGGCTATCGAAACGGTAGTTGCCTTTGCCAATACTCGAGGAGGTTCCATTATTATCGGGGTAAACGATAGGAAGAAGGTAGTATCCAATTTTGTAGTAGGTTCCGAAACCATTCAAAATTGGATTAACGAGCTAAAGAACAAGATAAATCCATCGGTAATACCAGATATTGACATATACCAAATTGAAGGGCAAACGTTAGCCCTGATACAGGTTAAAGAGTTCCCCATAAAACCCGTTTCGTTTAAAGGCAAGTACTATAAACGGGTAAAAAATTCGAACCATCAGCTTAGTATAACAGAAGTTGTGGCTATGCACCTAAAAACGTTCAACTTAAGCTGGGATTCGTATGTTGATACTAACCATACCCTAAGCAATATATCACTAGAAAAGGTCGAACGATTTATAGCCATCGTAAACAAGCTAAAAGAACAGCCGATAGAAGATGGTGCCACCACCTTTCTTACCAAACACGAGTTGCTAAAAGGCGAAAGTATTACGCATGGCTGTTACCTTCTGTTTTCTGCTGATGGTAATACCTTTAGTGGCATAGAATTGGGAAGATTTTCGGACGAAGTAACCATAAGGGATGCTATAACACTGCGTAGAAATATTGTTGGTGAGGTTAATTCGGTAATGGGTTTTATTACCAAGCACCTAAACAAAGGCTACCGGATAACAGGAAAAGCAGAACGCGAGGAGGTTTGGGATTATCCGTTGGAGGCTATCCGCGAAACGGTGATAAACATGATTGTACATCGTGATTACACTAGTGCCTCCGACTCTGCAGTAAAAATATTCGACGATCGAATTGAATTCTTTAATCCCGGTCGACTATCAGAGACTATCAAAATAGAAGATTTATTTACAGGTAATTACGTATCGGAAACGCGAAATAAGCAGATCTCGCTTATGTTTAAGGAGCTTGGTTGGATAGAAAAATATGGTTCCGGCATCAAGCGTATACTAAAAGCCTTACAAATAGCAGGTTTACCTACACCTGTTTTTAAAAATATTCAGCATGGTTTCAGGGTAACACTTTTCAAAAGTTTAGAGGAAAAGACCACCCAGAAGACCACCCAGAAGTCCACCCAGAAGACCACCCAGAAGACCACCCAGAAGACCACACTCGACGAGCAGATACTCAACGTAATACGAACTAACAGTACAGCAACCCGTACCGAGATCGCAGAGGTACTCGGGTTAAGCCCTAACACGGTAAAGGAGTATCTTGCCAAGCTAAAAAAGGCGGGTCGTTTGAGCAGGAGTGGAAGCGATAGAAGAGGATATTGGGTGGTAAACGAGTAGGATGAAAAAAAAATGAAAAATGAAAAATATTCATTACACGAATTGGAGCGAATTTAGCGAATGAGCCTTTGTGGTTAATTACATTTCACGAATTAGGGCGAATTACGCGAATTACATTGGCTACAAATAGGTGGGGAAATGAAAAGATGAAAGGATGAAAAATATTCATTTCACGAATTGGGGCAAATTACTCGAAATCTTGAGCCATCCGAAAATCCACTAATTCAGCATTCAGATTTGGCACACGACTCACAGCTCTCCGATATAACGTAAAATGCCTCATCGTAGCATCCCATTTTTTCATAACTTCGTAAAAAACGAACATGGATAGCTCTAAGGTTGAGATATATCAAATTAAAGATGGAATAACAGAACTACTTGTTAAGCTCGAAAACGACACCGTCTGGTTAAGCTTACTGCAACTCACAGAGCTGTTTGAACGCGACAAGTCGGTAATTTAGAGGCATATTTGAAATATATTTGAAGAGAAAGAGCTCGACAGAAATTCAGCTGTTGCAAATTATGCAACAGCTGCGGCAAATGGTAAGGTATAGGTAGATTTCCTTTATTCCAACTAGGTAACTCACTACTTTATCTCCTGAGAGGGTAAGTTTGAATAAACATACAACATGACAAGATCTGAAATTATAATATTTCAACTCGATACTGGTCAAACTGAAATTCAAGTAAAGTTTGATAATGATACCGTTTGGCTATCTCAAAAGCAGATGTCTGAACTTTTTGAAAAAGATTCTGATACAATAGGTCTCCATCTTAAGAACATTTACCAAACAGGAGAGTTGGAAGAGATTTCAACTACCGAGGAATTCTCGGTAGTTCGTTTAGAAGGAAAACGAGAGGTAAACAGAAAGAGTTAAAGGGTTAATCTCATTTAGCGAATTAACCTTTATAGATCTTTGGAGTATTCCTTGGAGTCCTCGTATAATAAAGATGAAAAATGAAAGGATGAAAAATATTCATTTCATGATTTTTCTGATTATTCTTTGTGAGCTTTTGTGCTAATCCGTTGTGGGCTTTGTGGTTAATACATTTCACGAAGATTGGTGAATTACGATAATTACGTTGTCCATAAATAGGGGGGAAGATGAAAAGTGAAAAGTGAAAGATTTCGCATCACCTGTTCTCGTGTTGCTTATTACGATTAACGACACACAAGTTCGCTATACATGGATGAAAAATGAAAGGATGAAAAATCTTCATTACACGAATTAGGGCGAATTACGTTGGCTACAAATAGGCGAGAAGATGAAAAATGAAAGATTTCGCGTCACCTGTTCTCGTGTTGCTTATCACAATTAGGGACACCCAACTATACGTCTCACAAAGAATCCGTATAAATTAGCACTATCGGTATAATCATCATACAGGTTCTCTCAACTATTCGCAGTAAACCGAAAATACAGGACTTTCAAAAACTCGCGTAATTCGAGCATAATTCGCGTTTTTTTGTACAAAAAAATAATCATGGATAAGAAGAAAGTAGCCCTAATAACGGGCGTTACCTGACAGGATGGTGCCTACCTATCGGAGTACCTGCTAAAAAAGGGGTACGAGGTGCATGGCATTAAGCGTCGCTCGTCGATGTTTAACACCGACAGGATCGACCATATCTACCAGGATCCGCATGTGGAGAACCGTAACTTTATTCTGCACTACGGCGATTTGACCGATAGCATGAACATCACCCGTATCATTCAGGAGGTGCAACCCGACGAGATATACAACCTAGCGGCCATGAGCCATGTACAGGTAAGCTTCGAAACACCGGAGTATGTGGGTAATGCCGATGGGTTGGGTACGCTTCGTATTCTGGAAGCAGTACGCCTGCTTGGGCTAACGGAGAAGACTCGTATCTACCAAGCGTCAACTTCGGAGCTGTACGGGATGGTACAGGCTGTGCCACAAACCGAGACTACGCCATTCTACCCCCGCTCGCCCTATGCTGTTGCCAAGCTGTACGCCTACTGGATTACGGTAAACTACCGCGAAGCGTACAAGATGCACGCCAGCAATGGAATACTATTTAACCACGAGTCGCCCATACGAGGAGAGACCTTTGTAACCCGTAAGGTAACCCGTGCCGTGAGCCGCATTGCCTTAGGAATGCAGGAGAGCATGTTTATGGGCAACCTCAGCTCCAAGCGCGACTGGGGTCATGCTAAGGATTACATACGTGCCATGTACCTTATCCTACAGCAGGATGAGCCTAGCGACTACGTAATAGCAACAGGCATTACCACCTCCATCCGCGATTTCATAAAGCTAGCAGGAAAAGAGGCTGGTTTAACCATCGAGTTCCGTGGCGAAGGGGCTAACGAAACTGGTCATCTAGTAGCTGTAGATGAGGCCATATATGTAGAACGGGTAGGGGAGAAGTACCTAGCAGCCATCAAGCAGCGTATTGCCAAACAGGAGCAGGTTGTAGGGGTCGATGCGAAGTACTTCCGTCCAACCGAGGTTGACCTACTAATTGGCGATCCAACAAAATCGAATACCAAGCTAGGCTGGTTTCCCAAGTATGATCTGGCAGGGTTGGTAGAGGACATGATGCAGTCGGATATAAAGCTGTTTAAGAAGGATGCCTATTTGAAAGAGGGTGGGTACCAGGTGATGAACTACTTTGAGTAGGAATTTGTCCACAAACGAACACAAATTGTCACAAATAAATTCTATAATTGTGTACAAAATAGCTGTGTTCATTTGTAGGTAATTAGATCTACTGATATGGAGGAGTTTCTGTTTAGAGATGAGTGCTACGAGATTATTGGTTGTGCCATTAAAGCTCACAATGAGCTTGGCTCAGGCTTTCTTGAATCAGTTTATCAGGAAGCTTTAGCACTTGAATTTGTGGAAAATAAAATCCCATATCAAAAAGAAAAGCTTATTGAAATTGAATACAAGGGTAGAATTTTAGAAAAGAAGTTTATTGCAGATTTTCTATGTTATGGTCAGATTATTGTTGAGCTTAAAGCTGTTAGCAATTTAGCACCAGAACACTACGCTCAGGTATTGAATTACTTAAAGGCAACGAATATACGTCTAGGTATTCTTATTAACTTCGGCTCCGAAAGACTTCAGTATAAGCGAATAATACGATAGCTAAATCCTGATATAAATGAATCGGCAAACCAAATTTGTGACAATTTGTGCACATTTGTGGAGAAAATATAATGGAGAAAACATCAAAGATATTTGTGCCAATTTGTGAACATTTGTGGAGAAAATATAATGGAGAAAATATCAAAGATATTTGTGCCAATTTGTGAACATTTGTGGAGAAAAAACAATGAAGAAAACATCAAAGATATACGTTGCTGGCCATAAAGGGCTAGTAGGTTCGGCCATTTGGAAGAACTTGCAGGAAAAAGGATATACCAATCTTGTTGGTCGTTCCTCTTCGGAGCTAGATTTACGCGACCAGAAGGCAGTCGAATCGTTCTTTTCCATCGAAAAGCCAGAGTATGTATTCCTCGCTGCAGCTAAGGTAGGAGGCATTATGGCTAACAGCGTTTATCGTGCCGATTTTATCTACGAGAACCTGCAGATACAGAATAACATCATCCATAACGCCTACCTCAATGGCGTAACCAAGCTGCTCTTTTTGGGCAGTACATGCATTTACCCACGCGATGCGCAGCAGCCTATAAAGGAGAACGAGCTGCTAACGGCTCCACTTGAGTACACCAACGAGCCTTATGCCATTGCAAAGATTGCCGGCATTAAGATGTGCGAGAGTTACAACCTACAGTATGGCACCAACTACATAGCGGTAATGCCTACCAACCTGTATGGCCCGAATGATAACTTCGACTTCGAAAAGTCGCATGTACTACCTGCCATGATACGTAAGATGCACCTTGGTAAGTGCCTTCATAACAACAGCTGGGATGTTTTGCGTGCTGACTTGGACAAAAGGCCAGTGGAGGGTGTTAGTGGTAGTGCTTCTGAGGAGGAGATACTACATATACTATCCAAGTACGGGGTAAAACAAGCAGGTTCGAGCAATTCGTGCCAAATAGAGCTTTGGGGTACAGGTAAGCCTTTCCGTGAGTTTTTATGGAGCGAGGAGATGGCCGATGCAAGTGTTTTCTGCATGGAGAACGTTAACTTCGAAGATCTTGCTAACGAAATTCGACAAAATTCGGGCAATCCGGAGGTGAGAAATACCCATATCAATATAGGAACAGGTAAGGAGATCACCATAAAAGATCTTGCCTACCAAATAAAAGTGGCTGTTGGTTTTGAAGGTAAAATAGTATTTAACTCCGATAAGCCAGATGGAACCATGCGCAAGCTTACCGATCCATCGAAATTACACTCTTTAGGTTGGCATCATAAAATTGAAATAGAGGACGGCATACAGAAAATGTACGAGTGGTATGTCAAATAAATTTACTCTAATTTTGTAATTGTAGTAAAAATCCCGTGTTGTAAAGTATCTGTTCTGATAGCAATAGGGTAGAAACAGTATAAATACAGTCGAATGTTAGATAAAAAAATGAAATTCATTCAGGTGAGTTTTATTGTCATGGATATGGTGCTCACCTTGGTAACTTTTAGAGTAGCACTCATACTGCGCAACCTCATTACTGAAGATAGTGTACGATTTAACAAAGAGTACTGGCTACTACTGGCTGCAGTAATGGTAGTTTGGCCGCTGACCATTATTTTACTTAACGTTTACCGCTTAAACGGTTCATCGCAACGTTCCGAAAAATTATCGTTAGTAAGCATCCTACCAAAGCTAGCTATTGCGATATGCATTGCCTTTCTTATCTGTACATCAACTTTATACCTGTTTAAAACACAGGCAATAAGTCGTATATTTTTGATGACATTTTTCATTATCAATATCAGCGTACTTTTAACTGCCAATTTTACATACAAGATGTCACTTAGGCGTATTTTCATGCGCACCTCCTTCTTCCGACGTATCATAGTAGCAGGAAGTAAGGAAAAGGTTAAAACTCTGGTCGACTATCTTAATACAAACAACGAGCTGTTTATCGAAATAGTTGGAATAGTTCACCTAAACGGATACGAGGATTTTACCTGTAAACCCAAGCTAGGTAATTTTGAGGATTTACCCTATCTAATAAAAAAGTACAATGCAGACGATGTGGTGGTTACCATACCTTACGAGCATCTTCGAGAAATAGAACCACATATACACGACTGCGAAATCATGGGCATTCCCGTACATCTAGTTATAGATGTTTACGATATGAAAATTGCCAAAACAAACGTGTCGTCAATAGGTGTAATACCAACATTAACGTGGTCGAGTGTAAGCCTGGATCCATGGCAAATAGTTATTAAACGAATAATAGATATTTCGGGAGGTGCAGTAGGAGTAATTATAACCGGTATTGTATCGATATTTATCATGCCTGCAATACTAATCGATTCGCCAGGTAAAGTGTTTTTTCGTCAAAAACGTGTTGGTAAAAATGGTAAAAACTTCGACATCTTTAAGTATAGAACGATGTGTAACGATGCCGAAAAGAAAAAAAAGACGCTGCTAGATCAAAACGAGATGAGCGATATGATGTTCAAGATGAAGGATGATCCACGTGTAACCCGCATAGGGAAAATACTCCGTAAAACCAGCCTCGATGAGCTACCACAGTTTTGGAATGTTCTTAAGGGTGAGATGTCATTAGTAGGAACCCGCCCACCGACACTCGACGAAGTCGAAAAGTACGATCTGCACCACTGGCGTAGGCTTAGCATTAAGCCAGGTATTTCAGGCTTATGGCAGGTGTCTGGTCGCAACGAAATAACCGACTTCGAGGATGTAGTAAAACTCGATGTTCAGTATATCGACAGCTGGAGCATATGGGTAGATTTTTCTATTATCTTTAAGACCATACATGCTATTATGAAACGGTCGGGACGCTAGAACACAGATAATACTGATTGAGCTGATTTGCACAGATTTATTTTGATGTGGTACACAGAACGCAGACCTTCCAATAAACCTCTATAGGCTAAATCGAAGCATGTCCACCTTTGGAGGGGGCAGGGGAGAATAATTACAAACCCTGATAACACAAATTTTGCAGATTTACTTTTTAAACACAAAGGCCTCTAAGGATAACACTAAGTGACACAAAGAAATATTAGTGTAATTAGCTTCGCTGAACTTTATTTTGTAAAAATTCACGAAATATACTTTTCCCATTCTTTCATTTTTCATCCTCATGCGTAACATTTCTTTAGTAGTAGTATTTATCTTGACTAGCCTACTAGGCCGGTCGCAATCGGTTCCTGTAAATCCTGCGAATACAGGTATCTATAGCTTTATTGATGAGCTTGCTAACGATCGTATAGTTGATGTAGTATCGATAACCAAGCCCTACTACCGAACCGATATTGCCAAATGGCTAAAGGAGGCAGATTCGAAGAAAGAGCAGCTCTCGTATCGACAGCGACAGGAACTAGCCTTTTACCTTAAGGATTACGGTAAGGAGCTACATGCCGATAGAAACTTTAAGCGTCGCCTGGATCTGCTCTACTATAAAGACTCACTCTTTTCGGCAACTATCAACCCTATTTTAGGGTATACTAAAGGTAAAATTGGCGATCAAGATTATACCCGTCGCTTTAACGGGATAGATGCCTTTGGGTATATTGGTAAGAACGTTGGAATATGGGCCAACTTTAGAGATAATTTTGAAGATCAAACTATAACCAAACCAAACTTCTTAAACCAAGAACTTGGAAAGAATAACATGCACACATCGGCAGGTTACGAATACGATGAAATGCGTGGAGGTATTTCTGTATCATGGAAATGGGGTAGCCTAGAGCTTGCCAAAGATCACATACAGTGGGGTTCGGGATATAATGGAACAAATATTCTTTCGGGTCGTACGCCTTCGTTCCCCTATGTTATGCTAACCTTATCTCCTGCTAAGTGGTTCCATTTTAAATACTTTCACGGAACGCTTGTTTCCAATGTGGTAGACAGCAGTAAGTCGTACCCAATATCGGGTGCAAAATTCGAAAGAGAGGTGTTTCGTAATAAATACTTAGCTGCCAACATGTTTACACTGATTCCTACCAGGTGGCTTGTTTTTTCGTTTGGCAATGCTACCATTTACGGAGATAATGGAATTCAGCTAACCAATTTAGTTCCGTTTATGTTTTTCAGATCTTCCGATAGGTCTACTTCTTCCAATTTATCGAACGGAATAGATAATAATTCCCAGATATTTTTTGATATCAACATCAAGCCTGTTAAGCACCTAACCATCTACAGCTCTATATTTATCGATGAGCTAGGCATAAGCCGAATGTTTAGCAAAAAGGAGAATACTAACGAGGTATCGGTTAAGATAGGAGGCAATCTAACCAGCTGGCCCTTTGACAATATGCAGGCAACGCTCGAGTATACAAGAACAAACCCTTACTGCTACAGGCACTATCTGCAAGTTGACACCTACGAGTCGAACAGCTACATGTTAGGACATTACCTTGGCGACAATTCGGATGAATTTTATGCTGCACTAACGGTGAAACCATTCAAAACACTTCATATAAAAGCATCTTTCTTACAAGCAAGAAAAGGACAGGAGTATACAATAGACTGGATGAACACTCCTAAAAGAAGAGGTCTCCCTTTTATGGAAGAGGAGCGTTGGAGAAACCAATCGATCAAACTGATGGCAACCGTCCAACCCATCAACGACCTGTACATTAACATTGGCATAGAAAGCAGCAATATTAGCGGTAAGGACATAAACCTCTACACCCCAAAGTTCCAACAAGGAAAAACCACAACGGTATTTGGCAGCCTCAATATTGGATTCTAACAGCAATATACTCAAAATATAAAAAGGGTGTTCCAAATCGTTGGAGCACCCTTTTTTTTAGTCTACTTATTCTCAGTTAAAATGGAGCCATTTGTTCATACTGCTCCACTTTCCTGAATTTTCCCTATAGACCCTGCCTCAATTAAACCTTTCGTACTTAGAACCTGGTAGAGTATGTAGAACAAAGCATAGCCCCCTTCTTCCCTAAAAACACCATCGCCACAAATACCATTCTCTGTTCCCTACTCCCAATTATCTACCTTATCACCATTCTTCTAAACCATAGGGCAAAAACCGGATCGAGAAATTTATAGCCATCGTTGGTAGCCTCAATAATATCTGCCTGTTCGAGAGTTTGCTTATTCCTAGTAGCATTTCGGTTCGATCCCAACCCATACTCAGCCATTACCCTTTGCGAAGCTATTTGTGACTCTCCCATTGTTACCGCTTTAAGCAGGTTAACCTGAGTTTTGCTTAGGCTTTCGTACTCCTTAATAAAAAAAGGGGAATTGGTATTAATAAGTTGGTTTACCGCACTTTCCAAATCGTCATCCGATAAAACTTTTTCGGTAATCGACCACGCATAGTGGGCAAGCTGCTGCACGTACCATGAATGGTCGTCCATTATAGAGGCAATTTTACCTGCTTGCTTGGTGGTAATGCTCTTTCCTGTCGATTTAAACCCCCCAATAATGTACTTCTTCCATTCTTTTCTACATATTTTTTGCAACTCAAGTAAATCTCCAAACCGGTAAAATGGCTTCGATGGGTTATTAAAAATATCGCTCATCATGTGACGTTTACTACCATACAGGCAGTAGCTTACATGCTGGTGATTCTGCCACACCGACCGTAGCCTCTTTTCGAATGTTTCGTAACTAGCAAGTCCGGCTATATTCTGAAACTCATCTATACATATTATTAGGCGAATACCCTTTTCTGCTGCCAGTTTTTCCGCCAAATCAAGAACCTCTATTGGCTCCCTTTCGATGTCGGAAAGGGGGATACTAATCGAAAATTGTGCTGAAGGATCACCGCCAATCGTAATCTTTGGCGTTATAGCACTTAGATGATTTTTAATAGCATCAAGCCAATGCTCCAGCTTACCCGAAACTGATTGAACCACCATCTTGGCTAGCTGTTCGTAGAACTCCTGCTCGGTAGCCACTGCAAAAAGATCAATAAAGCAAACCTTTACCTTTTTATTTTCCCTTAGCAACTCCAACATGCCATCCTTCACCAACGACGATTTACCCCATCTACGCGGGGATATAATCTTCGTATTTATTCCTCATAATAAATTACGCTTTAGAAGTATCTTTTCGTCAATTCTATTATCAAAATATCACTATGAAACTACTGTTCCT